>JADYZI010000162.1 GCA_020853255.1 Acidobacteriota bacterium | reverse complement strand
GGCGGTTCGCCGTCCATGCCTTCCCACCAAACGTCGCCGTCGTCCGTCAAAGCAACGTTCGTAAAGATGACGTTCGCCTTCATTGACTCCATCGCATTCGGGTTCGTCTTGTAGTTCGTGCCGGGAGCGACGCCAAAGAAGCCATACTCAGGGTTGATCGCCCGGAGTTTGCCGTTCTCGTCAGGCTTGATCCACGCGATGTCATCACCAACGGTCGTGATCTCCCAGCCTTCTTCCTGAAACGCCTTGGGCGGCACAAGCATCGCGAAATTCGTCTTGCCGCATGCCGACGGAAAGGCCGCACAAACGTAATCCTTGCGGCCGTCGGGTGATTTTACGCCGACGATCAGCATATGTTCGGCGAGCCAGCCTTGGGCACGGCCGAGGTTCGATGCGATACGAAGGGCAAGGCATTTCTTGCCCAAGAGAGCATTGCCGCCGTAGCCTGAGCCGTACGACATAATGGAATTTTCTTCAGGGAAGTGGACGATGTACTTATCTTTCGGGTCAGGCGAACAAGGCCACGCTACGTCCTCTTGACCATCGGCGAGCGGCATTCCGACCGAATGGAGGCACTTGGTGAATTCGCCGTTGCCGAGAGCATCCAGGGCTTTTGTTCCCATTCGTGTCATCAGCCGCATATTGACCGTTGCGTAGGGCGAATCAGTAACCTGGACACCGAACTGCGAGATCGGCGAGCCTATCGGACCCATGCAAAAAGGGACAACATACATCGTGCGTCCCTTCATTGCTCCATCGAATTTCTTTTTCAGGATGGCCTTCATTTCGACCGGAGCCATCCAGTTGTTGGTCGGGCCGGCGTCGCCTTTAGCACGCGAGCAGATGTATGTTCGGTCTTCGACGCGTGCGACATCTGACGGGTGTGAGCGGGCAAGGAACGAATTCGGGCGTTTTTCCTCGTTCAATTTGATCAAGGTGCCGCCGGCGACCATTTCGGCGCACATCTTGTCGTACTCTTCCTGCGAGCCGTCGCACCAATGCACGTTGGCCGGTTTACAAAGTTCAACAGCCTCCTGAACGAATTTTATTAATTCTTCGTTTTTTATTGAGGAGGGAATATTTAGATCAGTCATATTTTAGTCTCCAATTGGCCAATTATCGCCTTTTTTACCAGCAAAGTTTACCAAAGGAATAATAAGCCCTGATTTCGAGCGATATTTGAATAGCTTATCACAAGATAAAGCGAAAAAAAGGGAATTCCCACAGTTCTGGTTCACGCCTCTTGATCCAATGGCGGTCCGGATGCACCTTTGTATTGCAGAACCGTGTGCACGACGACGGTCGCAATTATTACGATGCCGCCGAGGATCGCCCAATTTGACGGTCTTTCGCCGATAAAAAGAAATACCCAAACGGGATTTAGGAGCGGCTCAATAAAGCCGATAATACTGGCATCGAGCGGCCGCGTCCCGCCGTAAACGCCCTTGATGAAGAGCATATAGGCAATGCCGATCTGGATGATTCCCAAAAAAGCGGCGGCGAACGCGTCTCCTATTGTCATTACAGGGACGGCTGAAATTCCATACGGAAGCATTACCAAGGCGAGCAAGAAGTTGCCGTAAATTACAGTAACAACAGGATTTCCCGCTGGTTCGGGATGCGGAGATGAACCGTCTTGCGTGGCCGCGGAAGCAGGCAGCGTTGGTTGAATTTCGACGGCTCCTGATGCTTTTGGATGTTTAAGGAGCATTATGTAAAGCCCGTAGAAGAAGCCGCTTGCGAGTGCCGCAAGATTTCCGCGATAGTCGCTCACCTCAAGTTTTCCGACAAAAAAGAGCGACATTCCCGCAATACACAAGATCACGGTGAAAAGGTCGCGGAGATGAAACTTCTCTCCAATAATAAAAGGCGAAAGGATGAGTATGTAGATCGGTGCCGTGTACTGAAGGAAGATCGCGTTGGCACTTGTCGTATTTTTGGTCGCCCAAACGAACAAAAAGAGCAGGAGTGCATACGCGATAGATGCGAGAGCACCGACGGGCGTCAGTTTCAGTCCGCGTTTGTATGTGAACAGCAAAACCGTGAGGCCGGCCAGAAAGGATCGAAAGAACGTTAGCTGAAACGGGTCGAGCGTCGTGATCTTGATGAAAAGCCCGCCCGTGCTCCAAAGCAGCACGCCAAAAACGACGTAAAGGTATGGCGGAAAGCTGCTCTTTTCTGCGTGCACACGAAATTATAGCCCGTTTATACGAAATTGAAAGCCGCCCGGCTTTGCTGTGAAATTCCAGGCCCAGCTCGATACTATTCAGTTGATGACCGCTTGCTGCTATTCAGATTCTTCAGCTTCTTCAGGCTCCGGGGTCGCAACAGACCGTATTCCACTGGCGATGGCTTCGCGAAGGTGTTTTGCGGAAGTGGTATTTGGTTCGAGTTCGCGTTCTTCAACGTCTTTGTAGATCTGTTTGCCGAACACTCCGTTCCATGGCGGGATCACGAGCGTAACGTTGCCGTGAGCACGAGCCTGACATGCAAGGCGAAGATACGGGCGCTCTTCATTTGGCTGCTTGTAGCCTTGAAGCTGTACATTGTAGCGTTCGCGCCGTTGGACCGGATCGAGCTTTTCTTTGCCGCCGAGGACACCGACCCAGCAAGTACCGCAGGCCGCAGCAGTGCATTCGATCGGGATCGGACCTTGCCAACAGCGCTGGTCTAGGGCTCTCCAATCGCGGCTTCGATCCTGACCGGCCGCCTGCGTGATCTCCTGATCGTCATAAACCTGAAACTTGCCGGAATAATCTTCTGCAGCATACGAGACCGAGAATTTTTTATCGACCGTTTTTAAGAAGCCAAAAAGCCCTTGCGAATCGTCTTTTTCGCGTGCGGCAATGACAGCATCTGCTGAGCCGGCCATCGCTCCTTTGGGTTTTGCAACATCACCCGCGGTTTTCTGAAACTCTTCTGCGCCGACCTGGTTAAAAGTCGCGAGCCCGACGGCCGCTATCGCGTTCAAGAGCTTTTGATCAACGTCGGCTTTTTTGGCGGCGTTCGAACTAACGGCCTTTATAAGTTCAACAAGCCCCTGCTTAGCCTCACCCTTAAAGCTCGCGGATTCCTCATTCACAGCAGCTTTTACGTGCGCCCAATAACGATGGCCATAGAGAAAATGGTGCGACGAATCCAGCGAATCTTCGAGCATATAATTGCCTTGAAGACTCAAGACACGTTCCGCTTCTTTGCGGTCTTCGGCGGCTTCGATATAAAGCCGAAGTTCGAGCGGAAAAAAGCGAAACCAGATGTTTACAGCGTCCTGATCGACAGGATGGATGTCGTTTTGAAGCTTCTGAATGGCGGCGAGCCAGTCGGTTTCAGAAAAAGTGCGTAGGTGAGAGAAAAGTTCGTTTGCCATAGCGTATTTTGATCAAACTTAAATTCAATCAAAATCACAGCCGAATGACAAACGCGATCAT
>JADYZI010000161.1 GCA_020853255.1 Acidobacteriota bacterium | reverse complement strand
TGACCCGACCGAGAACCAGAAGGTCGAGGACGAGTTTGACGAAATGACAAGCATCACCGGCGGTTTTGAGATCCCGGTCCTGGCCGGTGTCCCCGGTGTCGAAACGGAACCGGAGTTTGACGAGGACGCGGCCGAGGATGTTGCTCTCGAAGATGAAGAAGAATTCGACATGGACGAAGCAATGAAAGGCGTCGATCTGGACGACGACGATATTTAATCGGCAGTGGCTGTTTGAAAGCTATGGCCGACTTGTAATAGCGGTAATTTGAACGCGGATCAGGCGGATAGAGACGGATAGATCCGTCAAGATCCGCTCGATCCGCCTGATCCGCGTTTCGAGATCGCCTTGCTGCCTTCGTCTCTTAGATTTTTCAGATACCTCGTTTTTGTCAGTACAACATACAGCGGAAAAGGACAGGCGTAGATTCCTGTCCTTTTTTGTTGTGGGTTGTCGTTTGACTGAGGGTTTTGTCTTTTCAAATTTTTATTGACTCTCAACCACAGCGAATATAGAATGCGGGTCATTTGAACAAACTGGCAACATTGCTATAGCACTGACTGGACTGGGGAGACTTTCGATTCAATTTGGAGGAAGGGATTATGTGCAGTCAATGCGCTATCGGATGTTTATCCGATTGAAGCTATGGATTCAATAGATGCAAAGAATGCTGTAGTTACCGTCGTGGCGATCGTACTTGGCTTTGTCGGATTAGTATTTGTTTTTTCCGATCCGGGACCGGGTGAAGGGTGGCTTTTCCGAGTATCCATAACAATGGCCTTCTATTTTCTCTCGGGTGTAGGTATCGGATATATGCATCCCGGGGGTTGGCTGATTGCCATGCTTATCGCCTGGGGCGGAGTGATGATGGGTGGCTTCATCGTACTAATGGCCGTTGCCCGATATGGTCGAGAAGCATTTAACGCTAGTGAACCGCCATTCGTCGCTTCAGGACTTATTATGTTGATCGGTTCACTGGGGTTAACTTTTTTGGGAGGATTCCTTGGCAAATCCTTACCCCGAAGGAATCCCCGGATTCGGTCAAGCTAGATTTTCACACTCCGGTGCCTGCGGCACGAAAGGTCAGTCGTGGCGTCTCACCGGATGAATTGGGCAAAACTACCAGATCGCGCAGGCGTTTTCGCGGACCATTTTCTGGCCGCTCTTGCAGCCGAATGCTTTTGCGAATTGCGGCATGTTAGATAGCGGGCCGTTTACGCGCCATTTTGGGAGGGCGTGCGGGTTGGTCGCTACCTGGAGGCGTTCGGCCTCGGGCGTATATTTGCCCGCCCAGACCTGCGCCCAGCCGAGGAAAAAGCGTTGTTCGGGCGTAAATCCATCGATATTCGCCGGCCGCGGTTTGCCCGCCAGTGAACGCTGAAAAGCGTCGTAAGATACGGTCAATCCGGCGAAATCGCCTATGTTCTCGCCCAGTGTCAGTTTACCGTTGATGAACAGGCCGGGTTGAACTTCGTAGCTGTTGAACTGGTTAATTACGCATGCGGCGCGTTCGTCAAATTTCTTTCTGTCGTCCGGTGTCCACCACATTTTCAGATTGCCGTCCGCGTCGTAGCGGCTGCCCTGGTCGTCAAAGCCATGTGTTATCTCATGCCCGATCACACCGCCGATGGCGCCGTAATTGATAGCGTCGTCCGCCTGGAAATTAAAGAACGGCGGCTGCAGAATGCCGGCCGGGAAAGTAATGTCGTTGTTCGTCGGATTGTACGATGCGTTCACCGTCGGCGGCGTAAAGCCCCAACGCGAACGATCGACCGGCTTGCCGATATCGAGCAGGTTCCGCTTTACCTGAAACGCCCGCGAGCGAAGAATATTGCCGGCGTACGAATCAGAACTGACCTCCAATCCTTTGTACCCGCGAAGTTTTTCCGGATAGCCGATCTTTCGTTTGAAGGTGGAAAGTTTTGTCTGCGCCTGTGCCTTGGTCGCATCGCTCATCCATTCGAGGCCGTTGATGCGGTCTTTTAATGTGACGAAAAGGTTTGTGATCAGTTCGTCCATTCGTGCTTTGGCTTTCGGCGTAAAATTCGTCTTCACATATTCCATCCCGAGTGCCTCGCCAAGATTCTGGTCGGTCGCCTGCACACACTCTTTCCAACGCGGCTGACGTTCCTTTTGGCCGGCGAGATAGGTGCGGAAGAATTTGAAATTCTCATCCGCAAAGGTCCGTGCGAGCGATGATGCCGCGGCGTTCACGGTCATCCAACGCAGATAAGTTTTCCAATCTTCGATCGGCACCTGCGTCAGCATTGCGTTTACTTCGGTAAAAAATTTTGGTTGGCCGAGATTCAGATCGGCCGGCGGTGCGATCGCTCGAACAGCGAGATATTCCTTCCAGGAAAAGTTCGGCGTGATCTCTCGCGCATCGGCAAACGAGATCTTGTTGTACCGGTTATCGGGATCGCGCAATTCGACCTGGCTTAGCGACGCCTTGGCTAGCCGCGTTTGAATGTCCATGACCATTTTGGCATTTGCCGCGGCCTTGTCGGCTCTGTCGCCAAGCAGCTTGAACATATTCGTCATATACTCGACAAACTTTTGCCGAGTTTCGGCCGACTTCGCGTCTGTATTGAGGTAATAGTCCCTGTTAGGCAGTGAAAGCCCGCCCTGGCCGGCGTTGATGATGACCATTTCGGAATTCTTCAGGTCGGTACCGCCAAAGAAGCCGAAAATCGCCGGGATGCCGCTGTTGTGCAGCAGTGCTATTTCCTTTTCAAGATCGGCGACCGAAGCGATCTTATCGATCGCCTTAAAGTAAGGATCGAGCGGTTTTGCCCCGGCCTTGTTTATTGCGGCCTCGTCCATACAGGACGAATAGAAATCGCCGATCATCTGCGTATCGCTGCCTTTCGCCGCCTTTGTCTTCGCGGCCTTTTCAAGGATCTGGTGGAGCGTTGCGTTGTTGTTGTCCGCAAGGATATTGAACGTGCCCCAACGTGATTCCGAT
>JADYZI010000160.1 GCA_020853255.1 Acidobacteriota bacterium | reverse complement strand
TTGATGAGAAGGTAGATTTCGTCATAATATGCGGTGATTTCTTTCACAAACGGAGCGTTCCGCCGGAGACGATGAACTATGCGGTCGCGGGCCTTACGATGATGAAGGAGGCGGGCATTCCGGTCGTCGCTATCGAGGGCAATCACGACCAAAAACATATTGACAGCCCGTATAGCTGGCTGCGCAGCCTCGCAAATTGGAACTTGCTCTACCTGCTTGAACCGACAAACAACGAAGGCGGCCGGATCGTGTACGAACGCTGGAACGAAGAAGAAGGACGCGGCGGTTTCGTTGACATCGGCCGCGCCAGGATATTCGGCTCGCACTGGTACGGGGCCTCAGCCGGTTGGGCGATACCAATGCTTGTTGACGGGATAAGAGAGAACCGCCGTGACGGCGCATTCCACATTCTCATGCTCCACACCGACGTCGAAGGCCATCAAACGCACCCGATGCCCGCGATCTCGGTCGCTACGCTGAAAGAGCTAAAGTCAGTGACCGAATATGTCGGCCTCGGCCATACGCATATGAATTATGAGATCGACAACTGGGCATTCAATCCCGGATCGATCGAGGTAACGAGCATTAACGAATATCGCGAAACACGCGGCGTGTATCTGGTCGAGGTCGATGAGGCCAATAGCGTCAAGGCCACTCACATCGATCAATATCATCAGCGTCCATTTCAGCGGCTGCGATTTGACGTCGATCATTACGACGATGCAGCGAAGATCACGGATGCTGTCTTGGAAATGGTCACCAACCAGGGGCGGCGTGCCGAAGAAGGGCAGCCGGAACCGATCGTCGAAATTACGCTTGCCGGCAGGCTCGGCATTCCAAACTCGCTGCTTGAGCTGCAAAAGATCCGCGACGAAGCCCGAAAGATCATCGGAGCACTGCACGTTCGATTGAAGAATCACACATCGCCGGTCGAATACGCGGTCGCTGAAGATCTTGATGGCGATTCAGGCCGCGAGGTGCGTGAACGTCGCGTGATCGAAGACCTTGTTTTTCGGGACAATCGCTTTAAATCAAGAAGCGAGCAGATGGCCCGGCTGATAGTGGGTGTAAAACGCCAGGCCCTGAGCGACGAGTCACCGGAGAAGATCGCGGACCTGATCGGCATAGAACTCGATGCACCTGATGAAAGGACGATCAGGGCGGACGATGAAACGCCCGGTGAAGCAAGCACATTGCAGCCTGTGCCGCAGGCCGCCGGTACTACTTCCTGAACCCACGCTATGTCAGACGCTGCACACAAGGTTGAATCTCTGAGACATATTCCGGTGTTTCCGCTCCCACTTGTCCTTTTACCAGGCGAGCTGCTTCCGCTTCATATCTTTGAACCACGATATAAGCAGATGCTCGCGGATATCGAGCAGGAACACAAGATGTTCGGCATTTCACTGCTTGAAACTGACACGGCAGGCCTTGACCGGCCAGAGATAGGCTCGATCGGCTGTATCGCGGAGGTCCATGAGGTGCAGCCGCTGCCGGATGGCCGATCGAATATCAAAACTCTCGGTGTGATGCGCTACCGCATTTTGGAATTCGTCGATCTTGGAAAGCCGTATTTGACGGCGGAAGTAGAATTTTTCGAAGACGCAAAGGAAGATGCGACCACGCTTGCGACGGCCGCTGAAGAAATATTCGGCCTCTTTGAACGTGTCGCGCGTGCTGCCTTCGACCTCAGCAGCAGCCGCGGCCAATTCCCCGAACTCCAACGGTCAGATCCGGAACAGCTTTCGTTTTCCGTATCCGCCGCTTTCAATTTCGATAACGAAGTGAAATACGAATTACTTAAATTGGAAAGTACGCTTGATCGATTTGACAGGCTCCGCGACATTCTCAGGTCGGCCGTCGGCCGAATGGAAGAAAGCGCGGCTATCCACAAAGTAGCCCAACACAACGGGCACTCAAAGTCAAAAATAGATCTCTAAAACTCGAGCCGGTGGCCGATCATTGCTGCGCGGGCTCCGCGGCGACCATCATCGGCTCACCGAGTGAGGTACGGAAAAACTCTATCACCCGCTGGTCGTATGATTCGGAAACAGGTATTGAACCGTTTATAACACTGAACCCGGACGGGCTGAGAGCCGTGTTTGCCTGGGTTGTCGTCGAATTTGGAAAGCATTTGCTTAGTTTGGAGGTTGACTCCTGAAATTCCGGGATATCCGTTCCCGCGAGGAGCAATGCTTTGCGGTTGGCAACGCGTCTGGCTGAATCGCAAACCGGTACCCGCGAATAACAGCCCTCATAAAAATATCCGTATGAACCAAGCTGTCCAAGGCGAGACGTGATCGAACTCGCAAACGGAAAGCGCCTGTCAATGACCGAGGCAACAAGGCTGTCCGAATCGGCCGGTACGGAATCAAGCACGATCGCCTTTACCGCTTCGTCATCCGCGGCGGCATTCAGGGCCGCAAGCGATCCCATTTCAAGTCCATAGATCCCGATATCCTTACCGACTATCGCGGCTTGCGACTCGTTCTTTAGCCCATGTAAAAAGGCGATCGCGGCCGTTGTATCCGTCGATTCGCATCCGCCAAACGATGTGTATGGAACCGCCGGGTTCGGGCCATGGCCGCGCTGGTCGGGCATCAGAACGGTAAAGTTCGTTGCCTCATTCAGCTTGACTCCCAGATTGAGAACGTGTGACCGGTCGGCCCCGTATTTATGTAAAAGGATCACCGCCGGCGCGTCTTGCGAACCACGAAGAAGCCATCCGCGGGCAGATGTACCATCGCGATTTGTCCAGGTTTCGTCGGTCACCTGGGCGCCGCGGGCACTAAGCCAGCCGTACCTGTCAGGGGTGACAAGATATGCGGACCTCACAGGATGTGATGATTCGTATGTAAGATAGACAGAGGCACCTCCCGCGGCAACAAGAAGCAGAAGAACGATCGGAAAAAGCAGCTTGTAAAAGCTCTTCAAAAGGCGGGTAGACTTAGCCATAGGACAAAAGGAACCAGGGAGATTGCAACGGAAAAAGGTGGATGCGTGTCTAACAGGTACGGACGAAGAAAAACCTTCAGATGTGCCGACTAAAATGATACCATAAATGCCGCTGAGTTGAAAGATGTTTTTAACAATGATAAACGTGAGATTGATCGCCGCCTGCCTCGTTCTACCCTTGCTTTTTTCTACCTCATTTGGCCAGGGTAGCCCTTCAAGCGCTGGGGCTGCGAACAGCGGTTCAACGGGTTCGGCCCGCTATTTGCCGCTGTCATCGGTAAAAGAAGGCATGCGTGGCACAGCATGGACCGTTTTTCGCGGAACTGAGCCCGAAGCTTTCAATGTAGAGATATTGGGCGTGCTTCCAGGCGGCGTCGGGCCGAAACAGGACCTTATCATCGGCCGCTTAAGCGGCGGCCAGGCCGAACGAACCGCCGTTTTTGCCGGAATGTCCGGTTCGCCGGTATATATCGACGGAAAATTGGTCGGTGCCATCTCATACAGCTTTCCTTTTGCAAAGGAGCCGATCTGCGGGATCACTCCGATCGAACAGATGATCTCGATTTTCGAGCAAAAGGTGGAGCTTGAAGGCAGAACAAAAACCGGGCCTCGCGCCTTTTCTTTTTCTGAGCTGTCCGCATCGGCCTCACCTGTCGAGATGCCAAAACTTGCCTCCAGCGGCCTTGCGTCAGGAATGTCGCCTAACTCGGCCCTAATGGCAGTGGCGGGACAATCGTTTCAGCGTATAGCAACGCCGGTCACCTTTACAGGATTTTCGCAGCAGACCCTTGATGCGTTCGGCCCGCGGCTGCTGGAGGCAGGATTGCTTCCGGTCGCTTCCGCAGGCGGTTCGGCACCGATCACACCGCTAAAGAAAGCGACCGAGAAAACGCTGGTTGGCGGCACCTCGGTTTCGATGCAGTTGACACGCGGCGATTACAGCATTAATGCGGCCGGCACGGTAACCTTCCGCGACGGCGAAAAGATCTACGCTTTTGGGCACCCGTTCCTCAGCCTGGGCACGTCGGACCTGCCGATGTCCGAATCGCACGTTGTGACTGTCGTACCTAATCTGAACAACTCATTCAAAATAGCTGTGCCCGACGCAATGGTCGGTGCAATGACGCAGGACCGGGCGACAGGCGTTTATGGCAGCCTCGGCCAGGCGCCGAAAATGGTGCCGGTGAAATTGAATGTAAGGACCAGCCGCGGACTGGCCGAAACGATCGAGGTCGAGGTAACGCGCGATGATTTTCTAACACCGCTGCTGGTCAATATGTCGATATATAACACCATCATCGCCCGCGAACGCAGCCTCGGCGATACGATGGTTGAGGTTTCCGGCGAGATCAGGTTAAAGGGGCAGGAATCTATTAAGCTCAATCGCCGGTTTGCCGGAAGCGCGGCAACCCAGCTTGCGGCCGCGGCCGTTGCCGCACCCGTTCAGGCGCTGATGCAAAGCAACTTCGCTGATCTCGACATTTCGGGCATTGAGGTAAATCTGGCATCGGTCGATGGAAGTAAGACGGGTGTGCTTCAAAGAATATCTGTTGACCGCACACAGGCTGCAGCCGGCGAAACGATTGAGGTCCAGGCATACGCGCGAACACAGTCTGGCCGCATATTCGTCCAGCGCATACCGGTCAAGATACCGTCGGATACGCCGGCCGGGCCCTTATCGATCATTGTCGGCGACGGCTTTGCGATACAAAAAGATTCGGCCTCACAGCAGTTTGTTCCAACCGACCTGGCCGATCTTGTTCGCAACATCAACCGCGTAAAACTCTCAGACCGCCTCTATGTACAGACCGCCAGGACGACGCGGGGAGCCATTATCGGTTCAAGTGAAATGCCGAACCTGCCGCCTTCGGTCCTTGCAACATTGAACAACGAACGGACCGCGGGCGGAATTAAGCCGGTCGTTCAGACCATCGTCAGCGAAACCGAGGTTCCGCCGGCGGAATTTCTGATCAGCGGACATCAGACCATCGCGATCGAAGTGATCAAGTAACCGGCCTGGCCATACAATACAAAGGTCAGGGCGACACGCTTTGGCCTTTGTTTACTTTGTGCCCAAGATGGACAATGAAAAGCGATTATTGGCGGCCGCGGCGTTTGGGGCAAAGAAACACGCAGGGCAAAAAAGGAAAGGCAAGGACGAAGAACCTTACATCAACCACCCGCTCGAAGTCGCAAATCTCCTGATCTCGGTCGGCGCGATAGATGATATCGACATCCTCACTGCCGCCCTTCTCCACGACACCATCGAAGACACAGACACAACACGACAGGATATCGAAGCCCGGTTCGGCCAGCGAACGGCCGACATCGTAATGGAGGTGACCGATG
>JADYZI010000159.1 GCA_020853255.1 Acidobacteriota bacterium | reverse complement strand
CCGACAAGGATCCACGGCCACGGACGCAGGACGTAGTGTGCGAGATTGAAGAAGAGTACGGCACCAAGCGAATCCTTTTCGGATTTTGACGCGAGCATCCGTTGGGCGATGTAGCTGCCGCCGCCCGGTTCTGCTCCCGGATACCAGACCGCCCACCATTGAACCGCGATCGGCATAATGAATACGGCGACGGCTATCTCCCAATTATTGCTAAAATCCGGCAGGATGTTCAGATAGTCGATACCGCCCGGTCCTTTCATCGCCGAAACCTTCTCGACCATCCCGCTCAGGCCGCCGACCTGCGGCAGTGTGAGTGCGAAATAAGCGGCGGCGATGACCGCGGTCATCTTTATGAAGAACTGGATCATATCGATGACGAGCACGCCCCACAAACCGGAGTGCGCCGCGAACGCAACATTCAACAGACCAACAACGAGCAGCGTCTGCCAGCGGTCGAGCCCGAAGAGAACGGCTGCGATCTTGCATGCCGCAAGGTTCACGGTAGCCATGATCAGGCAATTAAAAAGCAGCCCCAAATACACCGCTCGAAAACCGCGAACCGCCGCGGCCGCCGTTCCTGAATACCGTATTTCGTAGAACTCAAGATCCGTAAGAACACCCGAACGTCTCCACAGGCGGGCGTAAAAAAAGACGGTCGCAATTCCCGTCAGAACGAAGGCCCACCAAACCCAATTCCCCGCAACACCGTTTCGTCGAACAATATCCGTTACAAGGTTCGGCGTATCGCTGCTGAACGTCGTTGCGACCATCGAAAGTCCCGCAAGCCACCACGGCACAGAGCGGCCAGAGGCAAAGAACTCCGACGTATTCTTCGACGAGCGTTTGCTCACGAACAATGCCGGAACGAAACAGATCGCGACCGCCACGATCGCGATGATCCAGTCAATTAGGGTTACTTGCACAAGAAGGTCTCCCGATCTAGTTTTCTAAAAAACTTTTATGCCAGCTGACAAACGCGGATCTTGGACGCTGAAACTCGCTGCACAGCTTTTATAGCAGGTGCGAAGGTCCGCCGCAGATCGATATCATCGCTCTCAACCAGCGACTTTTTGACTGCAAGCGTGAACGCATTTTTTAGCTCGGTTCCAAAATTGATCTTCGCAATTCCGCACCGTATCGCCTCGCGCATCAACTCGTCCGGCACGCCCGAGCCGCCGTGCAGAACGAGCGAGACGTCGCCCACTACCTCGCGAATCTCGCGTAGCCTCGGAAGATCAAGCTTTACCTCGCCTTTGTAAAAACCGTGAGCCGTTCCAATCGCCACCGCAAGGGCATCAACGCCTGTACCTTCAACAAACGCTTTCGCATCTTCCGGTCGCGTAAAGAAGTCCGAGATATTCTCGTTATCGGCATTCTGCGTGACGTGCCCCAACTCTCCCTCGACCGAGACTCCCGCCGCATGTGCGATATCAACAACGCGCCGAGTAAGCTCAATATTCTCCTCGAACGGCAGTTTTGAACCGTCGATCATTACAGAGGAATATCCGGCTTCGATGCAGCGTTTCGCAAGTTCGAAGCTTCCGCCATGGTCAAGATGCAAGGCAACGGGATGGGCCATCTCTGTAGCCGCCGCACCAGCCATCGCAATGATAAGATCGATGCCGAGATAGTTGATCGTCGACTCTGTCGTTTGCAAGATGATCGACGCGTTGCATTCATTTGCAGCATCAATATGGGCCCGCAGAGTCTCCGCATTATAAAAATTCAGAGCGGCGACGGCACGACCATTTGCCCGTGCATCATCGAGAATATTTCGGCTAGGAGTTAGCTGCATACCGGGTGTCTTCTAATTCCGCTTTACGTACGCAGCGACGCGTACATCAAAAACCTCGCAAGTTCCTCGCGATCGGGCTGGCCGTCCGTTCCGCCTGGCCTTGAGGCCGAGAACGCACCGCACGCATTCCCTATCTTTAGGCAATTCTTTAGATCCGAGCCTTCAAGAAAGGCGTGCACGAAGCCGGCTGCGAAGGAATCGCCGGCCCCTGTCGAGTCAACTGCATCGATCTTGAACCCTTCGACCCACTCGGACTCACCGTTCCTAAAGCCGATCGCTCCGTTTGCCCCGAGCTTGATCACTACCGTCGGACAAAGCTCATTGAGCTCTCGTCCGGCGTCGTCGATATCATCGCGGCCGGTGAGCAACCGAGCCTCGTCCTCGTTAAGAAATAGGATGTCGGTATGTCGCGCAACGTAGAGAACGTTCTCGTCGCGCCCAAAGCTTGGGTCTGAATTCGGATCAAAAGATGTCGTAATCCCCGCAGCCTTCGCGGCCGCCAGCAAATGAGGAAAATCAGGCTGCAAAGCTTTCTGGAGATAGTAAGAGGTAAGATGCAGGTGGCGGTGGTCCTGGAAGATGTTCGCAGGCACCTGCGCGAGTGAAAGTTCCGCGATCGCACCGAGGAACGTCACCATCGCCCGGTCTTCCGCCGTGCTGACTACGACTGTCACGCCCGTCTTAGACTGAACATCGATCTCGATCAGATCGGTTGCAACACCGCGTTTTACCAAAGACTCAAGGCAAAAATGACCGAAGTCGTCATTGCCTATCCGACTCACAAAAGAAACCGAGTGTCCAAGACGTGCAATTCCGCAGGCGAAGATCGCCGAAGCGCTTCCAAGCGCAATGTTGAAATCGTCTGCAAGAACTTCGCTACCTAATACCGGTCCCGTGCGTACGCCCGAAGCGATAAGGTCAACATTCAACTCACCGATCACGACAATGTCGTTGGATTTCGCCACAGCTGTCTCCCCGTCTGTGTCTAGATTTTAGTTATATCACTTTCGGCAAATCTGAAAAGCGTAATATATTATAGAGACTTAAAGCGAACAAGCAATTCTCCAGAACCTGTTTTTGATATTGTCTTCGGAGGCCGCTCTTAAGATGGTAAATCTACCGCCTGAACAACTCAGCTTCGAAGATATACTTCGTCTATCGTCAGCCGCGAAGGCAGATCTAGGCCTTGAGTTCACACCATCCGAGATCGCCCAACAGCCGGAAACCTGGCTCGAAACATTCCGGATTGTAAGTGCAAAGCAGCGTGAGATCCTCGCCTTTCTCGACGCCCATAAACCGGCGACGGTCACGCTCGTCGGGGCCGGAACTTCGGATTATGTCGGCAGAGCGGTGGCTCCTCTGATCAACAGAATATGGAAGAAGCCCGTCTGCGCTATTCCGAGCACCGATCTTCTTACTGAGATGGATGCAATGATCGAGTCGAGATCCGACACAGGACGCGAATTGTGGGTGTCGTTCTCACGTTCGGGCGATAGCTTCGAGGGTGTCAAGGTGCTCGATGCAGCGATCGATCGCTATCCGCAGATCGCTCATCTTATTGTTACGTGTAGCAAAGACGGCAAAATGGCAAGGGAGTTTGCGACTGCCAGGCCCAATGTCTTATGCGTCGTACTTGATGACAAAACGAACGATCGCGGGCTTGCGATGACAAGTTCGTTTACAAATATGATCGTTGCCGGCCAATGCCTTGCCCACATCCAAAACCTAGCCGAATTTGAGGGCGTCGTTTCAACGATATCCGCGATCGTGGGAGAGCACCTTGGCGAGGTTGCCGACATCGGAAGCAAGATCGCTGCAAAACGTTTCGAACGAATCTGTTTCCTCGGCAGCGGCCCTCTCAAGGCCGTTGCAGATGAAAGTGCTCTGAAGGTACTCGAACTCTCCGGCGGATTTCACTCGACGATGGCGGAATCGTTCCTGGGCCTCAGGCATGGCCCGCTTTCTTGGCTCAACAATAGATCGCTCTTGGTCGGCTTCCTCTCGAACGACCCGGCCAAACGGAAGATCGAGCTCGGTCTTTTGGAGGACGCGCGTGCGAAAAATGCGGCAGGTTCAATACTCGCTATCGGCCCCGATTCGCCGGACCTAAACTCGATAGCCGATACCGCGATCACCTTTCCGCTTTCAACTCTCGCCGACGACTATTTAGCTCTGCCCTATGTAATTTTCGCCCAATGCCTTGGGCTTTACTCATCCCTTACCGCCGGCCTAAAGCCCGACGCTCCAAGCGCCGATGGAAAGATCCAACGCGTCGTCTCAAACATCACGATCGCCTAGAAAAATTCCAAGACGGCTTCGAAAACGGGGAGGGTCTAAGGCGCGATCCCAACTCGGCCTTTAGGCAGAACTCTCTGAATGCCAGCATTCAACCCTCGTGATCCGGAGAAAAGAACAAGGCTTCCAGCAAATCGCTGAAAGCCCCATGTTTATTGGTCGGGACGGCGAGATTTGAACTCACGACCTCTCGCACCCCAAGCGATTTGGGTAGGTTTCTATAATTTGTCAAAACTGCTCAAAACTTCTTAGAATCAACAACTTAACGGCTATCTCAATTCAACACTAATAAGCCATGATCAGCAACGCTGCAACCAACCTGCAACCAAGTTGGCCTATCGCAATCAATGTATCCGAGGCGAGCTATTTGCCAGAAGGACGGCATTCGCTCGCTCCATCAAGGAGAATATACCATAACCTATCCAATGCCAACCGCTCAATTTTTACTTCCAAGTCTCAACCCGAGGTCGTCGTCACAGACTCGTCCGTTGGGCCTCATGTCTAATTTTGAAATGATGGAAAACGAGCGTCGGACTGCATCGCTCGTTGATAACATTTCAGCATTCACCTATTCTGAAAATGGTGTAGTTATGGCTTGTTGTGAGGATGATTGTGCGATAGAGGCGTTGCGGGAGAAGCAGAGTTCGACGCTAAAGATCGTGCTTGGGATAAACGTCGTAATGTTTGCCGCGGGTATCGGTGCTGGCATTTACGCGGGTTCGAGTGCTCTGTTGTCCGATTCGCTGGACAATCTTGGCGATGCAATGACGTATGGACTAAGCCTTTACGTTGTTTATAAGTCTTCTCAGGCGAAAGCACAGGTCGCTCTATTCAAGGGAGCCTTGATATTGCTAGCGGCTTTGATAGTGCTCGGACAGGTTATTTATAAATTGATGATTCCGGCGGTTCCGATTTTTGAAGTAATGGGCGTGGTCAGCGTTCTCGCTCTTGTTGGGAATTCGATCTGTCTTTATCTGCTCACACGACACAAGACGGACGACGTAAATATGAGTTCGGTGTGGGAATGTTCGCGTAACGATATTGCTTCGAATATCTCAGTCTTTGTCGCGGCCGGTGCGGTTTGGTTCACCCAGTCCGGCTGGCCTGACATTATCATCGCCCTCGCCCTTGTTGTACTTTTCTTGCGTTCGGCTTTTCGTGTCTTTTCAAACGCAAAGAGCGAACTTAAAACAGCCAATTAAAATAAGAAACCCCGTCTGTTTCCAAACGGGGCTTCCAGTTTTTTAAGGATCTTTAGACAGCGGGTGTGTCTTTCTTTTCCTTATCTTTGTTACAGCAAGAGCAGTCGCAGCTTTTCGCTTCGGTTTTGGTGTCCTTAGCGTCGGCACTTGGGCCGCTAACCGCGTCGGCTTTCATCTTCATTGGACAAGATGCTCCGTCTGCCATCTTCATTCCGGACATCGTCGCGTGGTCTGATTTCTTCATTGGGCAAGAATCGCCCGTACAGCAATCACAATCGTCACAGCACGAAGCCGTTTCTTTGCTCGATGTATCTTTTTTCTTCATCGGGCATGAATCGCCACTGCAACAACAGCATGACACTGTCGTCGCGGACGAAATGGTAGTTCTAGTGAACGCAAATGCCGCAATAGAAAGTCCGAAAACCATCAATGCCGCAATCGCGAGTATCATTTTCCTTTTCATGATATGTGTTCCTTATGTTTAGAAATTATTAGTGCCGCCGAATGCAAAACTGCTCTCGGCATTGAATTGAGACGCTAATCTGCTTTCTAAATACGAAAGACACAGTTCCTTAAAAAGGTTCCATGCCTGTCCTGAACATGCGAGTGTAATGTCGTGAATGTAGGTAAAATACTTGCCGGAGTTGGGGGTGCGAACCTGACCGGCGAAACCTTCGGAGTTATCGCGACCTGCTCTTGGCCTTGTTCGATCTTTCGGGCTTTGTCGAAAACGGCCTGTAGAAAGCTACAGCACTCTACACGGCTTTCTCCCTTAAATTCGAAAACTGGACTCTTTTGATCAGCCTTCTTCGCCTTATTGCAATGCTCAGACTTCTTCGCCAAAGGGCAAGAATCTGCAGCCATTGCTTTCGCATTCATCGTCTGACAGCACAATAAGAATACAACGCCGCTCAACCACACCGCCATGAATCCGGTCAGCGCTTTGTGAACAATTTTATTGAAGTGCCACAATGCCATAATACAGGTCTGAGAATATCACGAATATGATTTTCGGCAGTAACAATAAATAAACTCCTGCGTAGTGCTGAACGGCGTGTTGTGAATTTCGGCGAGACTCTCGACGAGCTGAAACGGACGACCGAATTCGTTGTGCATAGTCTCTGGACTGTAACGCATCACGTCGAGGCCGCTGCATTTCTGTGGACCTTCCAAGCTGAACGACGCAACGATGATATGTCCGTCTGGCTTCAAGCTCCGCATCACGAGCTCGACATATTTGCGACGGTCGTCCTCAGCGGTTAAGAAGTGAAATACCGCCCTGTCGTGCCACACATCGAACTTCTCGACCGGAAGTTCTGCAGAGGTAACATCAGCGACAAACCAATCCACACCGTTTGCCTTCGCCCCAAGTCGCTCTTTGCTGCCGTCGATCGCGTTTGCGGAAATATCCAGAACTGAAACGTCGACGAATCCTGAGTCGAGTAGATCGTCAACGAGCGTAGAATTGCCGCCGCCTACGTCTATGATCGAGGCATCTTTGCCAACACCGGTGTTTGATATCAATCGCATCGATGTGTCGAGATGCTCTCGAAACCAACTCACTTCGTTGAGGCCTTTTGTCTGATAGACATTTTCCCAATGTTCTTTCCTACTCATAAGTCTGCTAGCCGGCCTAGGCCGTGACGACAGCAATGATTCTATCTAATTAATGAGACCTACCGTCGGACCGATCGGGATCGTCAAAGTAAAGGTCGTTAAGTCTGCCGAACGTTTTGCATTTAAGTGCCCGCCGTGTTGAGTCGCGATTTTATGGGCAATTGAGAGCCCGAGCCCTATCCCTTTCTCCTTAGTGGTGAAAAACGGGTCAAAAATCTTTGAGAGATGCTTTGGGTCAACTCCGGAGCCCGAATCCGTAACCTCGACAATAAAATTGTTGTCGTGCTGAAACGTTCTAAACGTAAGGGTCTGATCTGCCCCGTTCGATTGATTCATTGCCTGCAGTGCGTTGATAGCTAAATTTAGTACCACCTGCTTTATCTGTTCCGCATCGACGAGAATCAGCGGAAGATTCTTCTGCAAATCTCGAATAACTGCAATTGACTGTGATGCCGCCTGGTTTGCAATCAAACCTGTGATTGAGTCCACGATTTCGTTGAGATCAGTTGGCGTCTTAGACGGGGCGACGGGTCGTGCGAATCGTAGAAACTCTCCGACCAGCTGGTCCAACCTATCTATTTCACCTTTGGCAAGACCAACAAACTCGCGCCGGGGACTGTCATTCGTTAACTCGTCCTCTAGTATCTCGATAGCTCCTTTTATCGACGCCAGGGGGTTTCGGACTTCGTGAACGATGCCTGCTGAGAGTTCTCCGAGCGAGGCCAATTTTTCAGCCTGCAGTAGCTGTTGAAACGTTGTTTGCAACTCTTCGTAAGCTATTCTCTTTTCCTCCGCATTTCTTTCCGCACGTTCCCTGGATTTACGGAGACGGTCGCCAAGTGCTCCCATTATTCCGCCAACGAGATTGAAGATCACAATTTCGGCATATTGGTTTATAGAATAATCAAAATGCCCGTGTTGCCAATGTAAATAAACATGGGGAGAGTAAATGATGGTTGTAAAAAGAGATGCCGCAAGCCCGCCTCTGAGACCAAATATCAAAGCGGCAGCTATGATCGGTACGTAGTAGATCCGCTGATAGATCTCGTGCCAAACAATCTGATCAGTAGGCGTGAGAAAGTGAAGGACCGTAATGAGGATGATGACAACCGCAATGACGATCCAAACATACAAGCGGTTTCGAGGGGAGATGATATTGAAGGTTTGCGTATCCATCTATTCGTCCGAGATGCTGGAACCCGACTCCTCTAAACCGTACTTTTGTATGCGATAGATAAGAGCGCTTCGAGTAATCCCTAAATATTTTGAAGTTTGTGACTGATTGCCGTCATGCCGGAGAAGCGAGGTACGTATGATCTCCCGTTCTAAGGCTTCTAAACTTATCGGCTCGAAAGGCAGGTCAAACCACAATTCACTCTTCGTCGAAGACGGGTATTTTACGGTTTCCGGGACGTCGGTAAGAGTTAAATTATCGCCGTCCGAAAGGACCACCATCCTTTCTACAAGATTCTCCAATTCGCGAACATTCCCCATCCACGGATAATCGAAAAATACCTTGAATACGTCCCGTCCTATCTTTGGCGGTCTCATCCCATGTTTTGAAGCCGATCGGGTGACAAAATGTTCGGTCAATACCGGCAAGTCCTCTCGACGCTCCCGCAGCGGTGGCAGCGTGATTGGAACAACCGCAAGCCGGTAATATAGATCCTCGCGAAAGACATTTTCTTTTATCAGCTCTGGAAGGTTTTCGTTGGTGGCGGCAATTATTCGAGCATCTATCTTGCGCGGGCTGTTCTCGCCCAAACGTGTCACTTCCTGCTCCTGTAAAACCCTCAAAAGCCTTGTTTGCGATTGCAGAGGCATTGCACTTATCTCATCGAGAAATAAGGTTCCGCCGTTAGCTTCCTCAAATTTGCCCCTCGATTCTCCTACGGCCCCAGTGAACGCTCCCTTCTTATATCCGAACAGCTCTGCCTCGATTAGCGTCTCGGGAATAGCGGCACAGTTGATGGCGACAAAAGGTTTGTTTTTGCGGGTGCCGGAAAAGTGTATTCCTTTTGCGACCAACTCCTTCCCTGTTCCGGTCTCGCCTTCTATCAATACTGTTACATTTGTTTTTGACACTCTCTCAACCAGGTCAAAAACTTGCAGCATCTTTTCTGATGTTCCGACAACGTTCTCGATCCGAAATTCCTCGTGAATCTGACGTCGCAGTCGGCGATTCTCCGCCAAGGCCGTGCCGTACTTTAATGCTTTCTCTACGGTGAGCAAAATCTCCTGTCGGTTGAAGGGCTTGGTAATAAAATCAAAGGCCCCACCACGCATAGCTTCGACCGCTGTATCGACATCTCCAAACGCGGTAATAACAATGATCGGTACTTCGCTGTTGATCGCTGTTGCCTGCTGAACCAGCTGTGATCCAGATATTTTCGGCATTCGCCAATCGGTGATCACGCAGTCAACTTCCTCGGCCGAGAACAACTTGAGTGCATTACGTCCATCGCTCTCACTCATGACGACGTAACCAGCCTCGCTAAGTTGGAATTCGAGAACCCGACGCAATGAGTCGTCGTCATCAACTAGTAGAATTTTGGCCGCAGACTTTGTCATGTCGATCTTATCTTAACGCAAACACCCATACAGTGCCCCGTCAAACATGTACGGCTCTTAACACTAGGAAATGTCATCCCTTCCCGCAACCGCAATCGTCGCCGCAGCTGGGTTTTGGGGAGAAGGCACGGCTTTTCTGAACCAGCGTTTTCGCGGCGAAGATAATCGCTCCAAGAATGATTACGATCACAATGAAGTATTGAAGATCCATAGAACGTCCTCAAACCGCAAGGTTACTTGATCTCAAAAGTCAGCGTCGTCCATTTTGATTCGTAATTTAGTTTCGGGTCGTCGATTTTGACCATGTTGATAAACTTCACGAACCATTTACCGGATCCGTCAAGCTTCAACTTTACGAAGCCGTTCGCGTCGCTTCTTAGTTCGGGCGCGGCCTTTACTTTGCCGCTTTCCTCGCGTCCGGCGAGCACGATTTGATTCGCAAGCGGTTTACCGTCTTTTAGACATAGGATATCGATCGTGTCGCCCTTTTTAAGCTTGTAAGGATTCTGCTGTGGAACTAGTTCGACCGGGTAGCCAAGGACGGTTTTGTAATCGTCCGAATGCTTGTTGCCTACCTGCATAATCGCTTTAACATGTTTTGCGTAACGTTCTACTGCATCCTTTTCGAGTTCGCCGGTCTTGCGGCGTTCTTCAAGCGTATCCGGCAGGCCGTCTTCGCGGAGATACTCGTTAAAATCTGCTGCTTTTAGAGCGATCTCTCGCGGTTTGGTCGACAGTCCGACGACGTAGGTTCCAGCCGCACCGGTTGTCAGATTTAGAAATGCAGTCGTTTCGTCCTTGGTGAGATCAGCCTCCACTGGATGTATGCGATTCCCACCCGAAACGACGCTCACATCATTTAGCCGGGCAAAGCTAACCGCTCCTTCGCTCGCCAAAAACGTTCCGTTCATTACCTTCACGGTAAATTTCGAGTTAGCCTTCAGAAAATAGCTATCCGTCTTAAGAAACAGATCGTGCGCGAAAATGGACGCAACGAGCGACAGCGATAACATAATTGTAAAAATTGTTTGTTTCTTCATTTCGATCTCCTCGTTACTTGATTTCAAATGTCAGCGTCGCCCATTTTGATTCGTAATTCAGTTTTGGGTCGTCGATCTTTACCATATTGATAAATTTG
>JADYZI010000158.1 GCA_020853255.1 Acidobacteriota bacterium | reverse complement strand
CGGCATTACCCGGTAGAATAATCAATTCGCGCGGAGAGGTGCGAGAGTGGTTGAATCGGGCAGTCTCGAAAATTGTTGAGCCTTAACGGGTTCCGTGGGTTCGAATCCCACCCTCTCCGCCAGCAAATTCCCTTACAGTTCCACGTCATTCAGTTCGTATGCGCAAAACTATGCAGCAAAGAACTATGCACCGTCCTGTCTTCATCCTTGCTTTCGTTTCAGTTATTTTGGCCGCTACACTCGGATGTGCGCGCATTTCCGAGTTGGTCAAAAAGGGCCGTGGTGAGGCTCCGCCGGTACCGCCGACGCCCACGAATAGCCAACCGGGCCGGACGCCCGCAAGCATTGATACCGATCAAGGCGACTCGCTCGTCAAAAAGACGAATTTCTACATCACCGATTGCTACAACCGCTACTCGAACCGGGTCACCGAAAGCCACAACCGGTACGCATCATGGGTAAAGAACCTCGATCAAGGCCCGACCGGCAAGGAATCGATCGTTTACGGCCTCTATGATGTCAATGGCGACGGAGCCGACTGTGAAACTGCGGTCGCGTCGGCAAAGGCCCTGGAGCCGTCAATGCCTGAATTGGACGAGGCGGCGGACAAATATGTTACGGCGCTGAAGGATGTGATCGGCCAGATCCGCGGCGTCTATGCATATTACGAACAGGAAGATTACAAGGACGACAATTTTGCAAAGGGCAAGGCCGCTCACGCCGGCTTGATGTCAGCGTTCAAGGCATTCCAAACGGCGAACGATAGCTTTCAAACTGAGGTCGATAAGCTCGAGGACAGTGTTTCGCAGAAAGAACTTACGCGGCTTACCGAGGCCGGAAAACACTTTGACGCGCTGGTCGTCGAAAGCGGGATCAAGGCAAAAAAGATCAAGAACTACGTTCAGGAGCACGAGTTCGAGGCGATGAAGGCCGATGACATAAGCCCGCTGATCGAAGATTTCGGCACAACCGTCGAACAGCTTCGTACCGACGACAGCAAATCGATGGGCGATAGCTACGTCCGGTCGTGCGACGAATTCACAAAAGCCTCAAAAGAGATGATGCGCCGAATCCGTGACGGCAAGAAATTCTCGGACAGCGAACGCCGCTTTATCGGCTCAGGCGCCGGCTGGATGGTCGACGGTTCGCCGCAAAAGGTGATCAAGGCCTATAACGACATGATCCAAAGCCGGCAATTTACCCGATTCTGAGTCGGGATGAATTCTTTGCCGGATTTTTGTATACTTGGCTCGTCAGGTTTTCACGGAAAGGTGCAAGAGCGGTTGAATTGGCAGCATTGGAAATGCTGTGAGCCTTAACGGGTTCCGTGGGTTCGAATCCCACCCTTTCCGCCAGTGTTAGAAGGATAAAGGATGAAAGAAATAAAGGATAAGGGCTAGCCCCTTTCCTGTTTCGTCCTTTATCCTTTTCGCATTTTATGAATGAAAAATTGAGGTCAAGAACAGTACGGCCTGCATTTGCGGACCGGATCTGGCGGGCCTAAAACGGTACTCATCACCATTGTCAAAAAAATAAAAGCCGGAAAAGCACAGAATATTGCCTTCCCGACTTTATCCTTTATCCTTCATCCTTTATCCTTAATCTCGGGCTTCAGGCTCCGCACAAGGTTTGAGTTGTGAACTCCGCTAGGCGAGGAATCGAGCAACGGTAGCAATTTCAGCCTGTGTTGCGGTTAAGTCTGAAGCCTTTTCTATTGCTTCTCACCGGTCTGCTATACCGCATATTCCACAGCCGTCTTCGATCGCGTATCTCTATTTATGCCGGTAAGTAATGCGCCCCTTCGTCAGGTCGTAGGGCGATAGTTCGATATCCACGCGGTCGCCCGTCAGAATGCGGATACGATTCCGACGCATTCGGCCTGAGATGGTCGCCAGGACCATATGGTCCGAACCGTTAAGCTGTACCTTAAAAAACGCGTTCGGCTGTTTATCAACCACAACGCCCGCCATTTCGATCAACTCTTCTTTCATATCTAAATTCCTGCCCCGGCGTTCCCTCACGATCGACAAACCCATCACTCAACATGCTCTGCGCGAGGCAGTTCCTGCCCCGACGTGTTGAACGATAGATCTCCTACGTAAGGCTTGATCGACACTAAATTACTTTGTCATTCACCACTCCGGGAATGCTCTGAAGAAGTGTCGAATCAAATGACTTCGTAGAAAAACGGAAACGACGAAGGTCGGTTTCGGATGCTCAAAAACTGCAAGAGCGCCTTCTGTAACTATCTAAAAACCCGCTCTATGCTTATCCAAAAAACCGTCTTTGACGAGCGCACCTAACGGTGCAAGAGTAGGACTGTAACTCTAAGATGCCCTATTTTCCGAATAGTTGCAAACTGATTGATTTCGTATGCCGACGAATTCAACGCCAACAAATTCTGCAAGGGCCGTAAGTTCGACGTAGATTCTCACGGACTCCTTTTGGCGTTTCGTGGCCCATTCACCGGCTTCGCCACCACGAACCCGGCGAAACAAAACGAAACTGCACGAAATAAGAGTCGCCGATAATGTACGAACGAACGAGTTGCATAGCCCTCAGCTAATCTCATCGCCCTAAAAACCTCACCTGCCCCATCGAAATCGCCACCTGCCGTATCGATACGACATTCCACAAAATTGTCTCTTGCGCTCAAACGCTTTTTACTAATCCACCTCCAACCATTACAATTGACCCTACCCAGCCATGAGCTATCAGGTTATCGCACGAAAATGGAGGCCGCAGACCTTTGAGGAGGTCACGGGCCAAGAGGCAATTACCCAGACCCTGCGCAATGCGCTGGAGTATGACCGGCTGCATCATGCCTACCTGTTTTCGGGTGCTCGCGGCGTCGGAAAGACCACGACCGCAAGGCTTCTGGCAAAGGCACTTAACTGTCATAAAACTGAAGGCAAACCGAACATCACGCCCTGCCGGATCGACGCTTCCGATGCTTGCCCTTCGTGCATAGAGATCTCTGAGAGCCGTTCGCTGGATGTGCTTGAGATCGACGCGGCTTCGCACACGGGTGTTGACGATATCCGCGACACGATCCTCGAGGGCATCAACATCCGCCCGGCGCGCGACCGGTTCAAGGTTTTCATCATCGACGAGGTGCATATGCTTTCGAAATCCTCGTTCAATGCCCTGCTTAAAACCCTCGAAGAACCTCCCCGCAACGTGGTCTTCATCATGGCCACGACCGAGCTGCATAAGGTCCCGGAAACAATACTTTCCCGCTGTCAGGAATTTGAATTCCGCACGATCCCGCTTCAGAAGATCTTCGATCGTCTAAAGTTGATCGCCAACGCCGAAACCGTCGCTATCTCAGATGATGCTCTAAAAGAGTTGGCACGTTCGGGCGAAGGCTCGATGCGTGATGCGCAATCAAATTTTGATCAGGTCATCAGCTTTTCCGGCGAAACGATCAGTGTTGAGGATGTAACGAAAGCACTCGGCCTCGCCGGCTCGGAGATGCTTATCCGCATCCTGAATGCGATTGCGGAACGGCAGCCGAAAATCGCATTGATGGTCGTTTCGGAACTGACCTCACGCGGCCAGGACCTAAGAAATTTCTGCCGTGACCTGCTTTCGCTATTCCGCGACCTGCTCGTTTTCAAGGTCTCAGACGGCGACGCGGCCCTCGCGGAATCCGCGGCACTTACACCTGAAGAACTGTCAGAACAGGCCGCGCATTTCACCGAGTCAGACCTGATCCGTTTTTTCAACAGCCTTGCCGAGACCGAGTCCAAATTGCGCGAGGCCACGCAGGCCCGCTATGTGGCCGAGATCGGCCTGGTCAAGCTGATCGAAATGCGCAGCGTGACCGCGGTCGAAACGCTGCTTGAAAGGCTTGCGGCCCTCGAGAGCGGCACCGTTCAACCGTCGCCGGTCCAGCCGCAAGCGTCCGCTTCGGCGGCGCCGGAAAAAAAAACTTTGAACGAAGCTCCGGCGGATGAAAAGCCTGTGTTTTTCGATCCGCCCGAACCTGCGTCCGATATTCCTCCTGACCCTTCCGAAATAGCTCCTGATCAGCAGGTACAAGTTCCGGCGATCGAAAACGAGGAACAGCCGCCCGCTGCCGCTGAACCGGTTGCCCCAAAACGCGGGTACGACCTCAGTTTTCTTGACGGTATTGATCTTCCGCTGCCCGATATTCCGTCGGAAGAATTAGCTCACGCCGATGACGACTGGCTCGACAACGCGCTCGATCAAAAGCTGGCTGCTGCAGGCGAAGAACTTAAACCGCTCGCGAACGCAGAACAGTTGCTGGCGGCAGCACTTAAACGACGATCGCATCCGGTTGTGGCCAACAGCGGCCAAAACGGCTCGTCCGCCGCGGCCGCGCCCGCTTTGGATATCGTTCCGTTCACCGCACCCGTTTTTAACGAAACACAAGCCATTGAAATACCTAAGCTCTCCGCCAACCCGACCGAAGAAGAACTCCTCGCCTACGCGAACGCGGATCCGGTCGTGCGCAGCGCTCTAAGGGTTTTTCGCGGTACGATCCGTGAGGTCCGAAAGTTATAGCGTTTGCAACCAAGATCGTGTCTGTTGGGGAACATTGCTGCCGCTCCTTTCGTATTCGTCATAGATTTGGCAGAATCAGTTCATACGAATGAAAATTAGCCTGGCTCGGGCAAAAACGATTTTCTCACTCGCGGTGCTGAT
>JADYZI010000157.1 GCA_020853255.1 Acidobacteriota bacterium | reverse complement strand
CGGCGTATGCCGGATCGATCGATGTCGCCTTTCTAAGTGCGATCAGGGCATCTTCATTCCGATTCTGCGCATAGCGGATCAGGCCGAGAAAATACTGCGTCTCAGCATCATTCGGCGAAATGGCAAGTGCCTTGGTCAAAAGCTCGTCGGCTTTGGCTATCTCGCCAGCCCGGAAATAGAGAATGCCGAGCGGAACATATATCTCGGTCAGCTCGCTATCGTTGGCCAGTGCCTTTTCGTAACTCGCCCGGGCATCGGTCTCTTTTTCTTCTACGGAAAAGATCTCGCCGAGGCCATAATGGGCTGGAGCATTGTTTGGATTGTATTTGAGCGCTTCTTCAAAAAAGGCACGGGCCGGGCCGCGGGCGTCGCGGACAAGCTCTTCGTTCCCTTTCAACGCGAGAGCTTCGCTAAGGCCGTTGCGGGCGACAACATATGTCTTGTCAAGATTGGCAGCCTCGCGGAAAAAATCGACCGCGTTATTGAAATCGTCGCGGTCCATATAATATTCACCGACACCGGCAAACAATTTCGCCGCCTGTTCCGGCGCCATTGTCTTGATCTTGGTAAGCCGCGTGTCTTTCGGATCGACCGCCGCCGTACGCTGGCGCCGCGGGTTTACCTTGGCAAGCGCGATATACTGTTTGTTCAGCTTCCTTGCCGTTTCGGTCCGCTGCGATTTTGTCCTGGCCGAACCCGTCCGCGACACATATTTTCGCGGCGAGGCCTTTGACCTCGTCCGAAATACAAAAACGCTCGATCCCTCCGTAATGCCGCCGACCGAGACAAGTTCCTGCCCCCTAACCGGCACCACCCCGACAAGCATCGCCGAGATCACCCCAGCCCCCAAAACCGCATTTACCGATCTAATATACTTTTTCATCGTTGCCTCGTGTAGAAGATCACCCGTCTCCCGCCCGCAAATTGCCGCCAACAGAAAACATGCCATATTTGATGACGCAAAATACCACCTCTTTTGCCCGTAGAATATTGCGAAGATCAGGACACCAAACTCTATATTGTAACCCATCCGGTCAAGCAGCGCCCATTTCGCCGACACCGGACGCTAGAATATGCGAAAGAACAGCCGCGGCCATCGAGAGCACACGGCTGATCACAGGTTTCAAGTTCCGCCAGTTTCGGCGGCAGTGAAGGGTAGATCAGGAAGTAGGCTGCGTTGCTGTCGCGACGACGGCGGAATACTGCCCGACGGGAGCATTCTTTTCGACGTAGCGGGTATTGAGCACATTCACGCTGGCGCCGGCCCCTTTCACGCTGGCGCTGGCCAGTTTCACGCTGGCGCTGGGCACTTTCACGCTGGCGCTGGGCAGTTTCACGCTGGCGCTGGGCAGTTTCACGCTGGCGCTGGGCACTTTCACGCTGGCGCTGGGCAGTTTCACGCTGGCGCTGGGCGGTTTCACGCTGGCGCTGGGCAGTTTCACGCTGGCGCTGGGCAGTTTCACACTGGCGCTGGGCAGTTTCACGCTGGCGCAAAGAACCTTCAACCAAACTGTGGGCGGAACGGCCGAAACCCCGCCAGGTCTCACACGGCGTTCGATTTTTAAAAATCTAAAAACGACAGTTGACAAATTGAAAAAAGCGGCTTAGGATTCGTCCATTATCTATTAGCGGTTCGCCGCCTGACGACATCTACAGAGTATAAGTTGATCCATTTCCTACTTTCACTGGGAAACTTATGTCTATGTGCTTCCACCGTCGTTCTGCACCGCCATTAAAGGCGTTAACGTCGCAATTCCGTGATCGTTTCCCTGATCCGTTTCCCTTAACATCCGAAATCTTTTTTTTCCGAAGATCGAGCTTGATCCGCGCTGGATGGAAACCCGTCCTTGCGCGGCCGTTTTATTTTTAGAACACAGGAGTGCCATGGCCAGGAAAAAACTTCATAGATCCGATCCGAACGCAAAACGGCCCAACCAGCCGGCAAAACACAACGGGCGTGCTCTTTCAAAGATCGTTCTGATCGTCGGGATACTGCTTGCCGTGCTCGTCGGCTTTGCCGCAGTAGCCGCGAGGCGCGACACGACCGCTGAACTGACCGCAACCGGCGGACGGGCCGCGGTGCCGCCGCCGACACCGCAATACGTCGCCAACGCGCCCGCCAAAGAGTACGTCTACGCCGGAAGCAAACTCCTCGCGGTATCCGAGCCGGTCCAGCCCGCGCCGAACGACCTGGGCGTTTGGCGGCTTTCGACCGGCACATGGTACGTTTTGGGCGATGGCGGCGGAACATCGCAGCAATCATGGGGCGTTTCGACCGATAAGCCCGCACCGGGCGATTTTGACGGCGACGGAAAGACGGATTTCTGCGTCTTTCGTCCAAGCGACGGCAATTGGTACTCCATAGCTTCAAGCAGCGGTGCCATGGTGACCACGGGTTGGGGCCAGAATGGCGACATCCCGGTCCCAGCTGATTTCGACGGCGACAGCCGCACCGACTTTGCCGTGTACCGGCCGACGACCCAGACGTGGTATGTCAAGCATTCGGGCGGAGCGCAGGCCCAGATCAGCCTTCAGTACGGAAACTCGACCGACCAGCCCGTCCCTAGCGATTTCGACGGCGACGGCAAGGCGGACTTCGCCTTGTGGCGGAACGGCGACGCCACCTGGAACGTCTGGCAAAGCAGCACCAACTCCGCGACAAGTTTGCAGTTCGGAGCCAGCGGCGATAAGGCCGTGCCCGGCGATTATGACGGCGACCTAAAAACCGATCATGCCGTCTGGAAATCGAACGACACCTGGAGCATCCGCCAAAGTTCGACCGGCACGACCATCTCGCTCGGCACCTGGGGCTATCAGTCCAGCGACATCGCCGTCCAGGGCGACTACGACAGCGACGGCAAAACCGACCGCGCCGTCTGGCGCCCGTCCAACGGCACCTGGTACATCATCAAATCCAGCAACCTGAACTGGCGCGTCCAACAATGGGGCCAATCCGGCGACATCCCTGTCCCGGCCCCGTATCGAAGATAGGCCGAGTGTCGAACCGTTGCTTACATTGCCGCTGAACACATATACCTTCTTGGAGAATAGAACAATGACCCGCTTCCGCAAGGCCCTTAAAACGATCACCAATACCGCTTTTTTTGCCGTCGCACAAAGAAAGGCCGCCGTCGTCGTCGTAATGCTGGGCATAATGATGCCGACGGCCGCGCCTATACCACTTTGGGCAGCTGACCTAGATCTCCCGCCGGTACCAGATGACGGATTGCGCCTTACAGCGTCGGAAAGCCCGCTGGAAAGGTCTATGCGTGATCTGCTCAAGAGTCTAACGAGCGACCCTGCGTCGCTGTTCACGGCGCCTGCGGACGACAAGGCCGGTGGCGAGGCACTGGCCGCAGGGGCAGCGCTTGAAAAGCAGGTCGCCGGAATAAGGACCGAATTGGGCCAGCACCAGGAGATCGAGGTCGGGCAGATAATCTCTCTCGGCGCACGTCCGCTTGACAAGAAAGGCGAGATCGTTAACGGAGTTGGTGCGAAGTGGCAGTGTGCCAATTCAAAGATCGTTCGAATCCTGAACGATTCGCAAGCGATCGCACTGACCGCTGGTGAAGCCAAATTGTCCGTCCGTTCGGGCAGCGTGGTGAAGGAGATAACCGTGCTGGTCAAAAAGAACGTTCGTGACGCTGAGGCGCACGCGACCGTCTTGAACCAAGACCCCGAGACACCCGTTTACACTGAAGAGCTGGCGGCGAACCTGGTCACGCCGGAAAATAATCTTGGAAATCCGGTCGGCCAGTCCGAAATTGGTTCGCGCGCGGCGGCTTCCGCAATAATGACGCGCGAACGATATGGAAGTTCGAATTTCAGTTTTGATATCCCGGCTGCGTCCTTGCCCGGCCGGGGCATCGACGCGTCTATCGGCCTCACTTACAATAGCCGGGTGTGGAATAAATCGGGCAGCGGCCAGACGACTACTTATAACTTCAATATTGATGGAAACTGGATAGCTCCCGGTTTCGAAATGGGATACGGCGAGTTGGTGCCGTATGGCTGGGGATCTGTGGGCGGATATATGCTGACGAGCCCCAGCGGGACCAGGCACCAGCTTGCCTACAGGCAGGCTTCGGGCGGCTGTTCGATCTACGAGTCGAACGACGGAACGTTTATCCGCACAACCATTTGCGGCCATTACGTTCAGTCGTCGGTCAATGTCATTTTTCCGGACGGAACGCAGGTAATGTACGGAACATCGACAAGTTCGGGAAAGCGGTTCCCGATCCGAATAAATGACCGGAATGGAAACATGATGACGATCGCCTATGTGCAAGGCGATTCGCAAGGAAAGATACTCTACATTCAGGACACCTTGAACCGGTATATTAACTTTTATTATGAACCTACGGGTGACAAAAAGCTTGTGGCGATAACGGTTCCCGGTTTTGACGGCGGCGCGGAGCGGCAGACGATCAGATTCTATTACGCGGATATGTCCTTTGATTGGCGGGGGCGGTTTGACGGCTCCATTGCACCGGAGATGGCAACCGTTAAGGTGTTGAAGTATGTATATTTCCCCGGAACGCAGACGGGTTTTAAGTATGACTATTCGCCGACGTTTGGAATGATCTACAAGATATGGCAGCTGCGGGGAATGCAGGTCAGCGGCACGAGTACCACAGAAACCGGAACGGTTACGAACGAGGGAACCTGGGCGGCGTGGACAAACTATAATTACCCGACGACCCAAGTGCCGACACTTACCGACGTGCCGAAATATACCGAGCGTACAGATGACTGGAAGGGGCGGACAAGCGCCATTCCACAGACGAGTTTCATGGTGGCCGAAGATATTACAGGGCCAACAACAGACTGTGTGATCAGTTCCGGTACGTGCACTGGGACCCGCACCGTTACGGTAACCGCACCGGACGGGACACGTAATATCTCGGTGTCAAAGATCAAGCCGACATCCGATTGGGAAAATGGCCTTCTGAAAGAGACACGGATTGAAACCGGACCGGTCGGATCGGTTAAGGTTTGGTCGAAGACAAGCCTTTTCTGGGAACAGGGTGCGAATAGCCAAATGGCTGGCCGTGACAATCCCAGGCTGGACAAGATAGAAGTCACTAACGACGCCGGTCAGACAAGGGCGACGAGTTTCGATTACGATATTTACAACAACCAAACGGTCGTTCGCGAGCACGACTTTGCGGCGGCGGGGACACTGGGAACCGAACTGCGAAGGACCGAGACGACCTATGAAACCGGAAACGGCTGGATCGTCAACAGGCTGCTCCATCTTCCCAAGGAAGTAAAGACAATTGTCGGCGGACAGGCCGTTTCGAAGACGGTTTATGAGTACGACAATAACGGCCTCGACCTTCTTGTGCGGCGCGCCGATATTTCTAACTCGGCGCATGATAGGAGATACAATCCGAACACTCCGCCGCGCACCGGATGTTTTCGGAACTGCAATCCGGACATTATAGACTGCTGCTGGGAGGTCCCATTGTACCTTGAGGCGACCCGCTTTCGCGGCAACGTTACGAAGATCACGACATTCTCCGACGCGACACTTCCTGTTGATCAAAATGCGTCTGTCTCGACGATGAAGTATGACATCACCGGAAACGTGACCGAGTCGTCGTCAAGCTGCTGTGAGTTAAAGACGACACAGTATGTGGTCGCGAACCAGTATGCCTTTCCGATGTCGCAAACACGGAGCGGCCAGGGTTTGTCGATGACAACAAGCGCGACCTACGATCTGAACACCGGGCTGATGAAAACCGCCACCGACGAGAACGGACAGGTTTCGAGCCTTACGTACGACACCTCCAATTTGAGAGTAACCAGAACGGACGGACCGGCCGGGACCGGGGCGTGGACGACAACCGAGTACAACGACGCGACATTTCCATATTCTGTAAAGACGACCCAAAGCCTTGATGCCGCGCGGAGCGTTTCGTCATGGAGCTTTATCAACGGACGCGGGCAGGCGTTTCGGGGCCGAAGCCAGACAACGGACGGATATCTCTCCAGCGAGGTCGAGTTCGACATCATGGGCAGGCCGGAAAAGAGCTATTCGCCGCATACGGTCGCGAATTTGACAGACGGGCTTCCTTCGGGAATAAAGTTTTCGCTGGCGGCGGCACGCGATGGCCTAGGGCGTACGCTTTCGACGACCCTGCCGGACGATACACATGTTTACGCATACCCGAATGAAGAAACGGTGACCGTCACATATCCCGACAGCAGCCAGGTCATGGGCACGGTCTCGCGGGCGAAGGATCAGGCCGATAAGGAGCGACGCCAGATCGTCGATGCACTGGGCCGCCTGGTCCGTGTGGACGAGCCGACGGCGGCCGGTCTTGGTGCGGCGGCATCGCCAAACCAGCCGACGTTTTACAAATACGACGGCAACGATAATCTTACAAAGGTTATCCAATCGGATGGGACGAACATTCAGGAGAGGTTGTTCAAGTATGACTCGCTTTCGAGGCTGACGCACGAGAAGCAGGTCGAGGCGACGGCCACGTTGGATAATAGCGGCGTCCATGTCGGGGCCGCTGGTTTGTGGACGGGAGTTTACAAATACGACGCCGAGAATCTTCTGATCGAAGGCTTTGATGCCCGTGGCGTAAAGACGGCGTTTACTTATGACGGGCTGAACCGCGTTAAGACTGTCGTTTACACCGGCGAGACGGGCTATCAGACACCGACGGTGACTTACACTTATGATGAGGCCGAGAGCGGCTTTTACAATAACGGGCGGCTGACGAAGGTGCAGACGGCGGCGAATGCGGCGTATGGGACGCCGGAGACTGTGCAGAATTACGACTATGATAAATTAGGGCAGGCGGTGAAGCACGTGCAGAGTATCGGGAACCAAAGTTACAGCCTCGAATACGGCTACAATCTGGCCGGGCAGTTGGTGAGCGAGAAGTATCCGAGCGGAAGGGTCGTTACGATGGCGGTGGATAACTTCGGGCGGCTTTCGGGCGTGGCGGATGGACAGCGGACGTATCTCTCCGGCATCACCATCAACGACAAGGGGCTGTTGACGCAGATAAATCTCGGCAACGGGACTAGCGAGAGTTTTAGCTACAACGACCGCTTCCAGATGGATTCGCAAAGTCTGTTAAGAGGTTCGGATGTTTTGCAAAAGTACGATTATGGTTACGGCACGGTTGACCTTGCAACCGGAAATGTGAACACGACGCAAAACAATGGCCAGTTGGGCAAGGTCGAAGGCTGGATAGGAGCGGATAAGCAGTGGAGCCAGCGGTTCGGGTATGACGAACTTGGCAGACTGAAGGAAGCCCGCGAGTACAAACAGGGCGACAACGCCCAACTTACTTACAAACAGGTCTTCGACTTCGACCGCTTTGGGAATCTTTATCGCAAGGCCGCGAGTAATCCGATCGCTGGTCAGCAGAATCCGTTAGCATATACGGCAATCGAGGACACTCACATCGACAAGGCAACGAACCGATTCACGTCGAACACGACCTATG
>JADYZI010000156.1 GCA_020853255.1 Acidobacteriota bacterium | reverse complement strand
TTGGCGATTGCCACGTAGCGATACGATTTTCCGCCGCCCAGATCCGCCGCTATTACAAAAAGATAGGCGCCGGCCCAAAGATGGAAACGACAAGCGATTTTTGTCAGCTGGGCAATTTTGAACGGCTGGCGGTCAGTAAAAAACTGTATGAGCTGGCTGCTGAAGAGATGAACGCCCTGGCAAAGACATCCGGCGGCAAGGTTTTTCCGACTGCCGATTTGAGCGAGGCCCGTGCGGCCTTTAAGAATGTGGCTGACGAGATAGGCACAAAGTACAGTCTTGGCTATTACTCATCCAACGAAAAACGCGATGGGGCCTATCGACAGATAAAGGTCGATGTAAAGGGCTTGCCGGCCGGGACTCAGATCCGGGCCAGAGAAGGATATACGGCTCCGGGGCACTAGCGAATGACTTCGATCCGGCAGACATTGAGTTTTGCCCAATTCTTGTCCGCCGTAACGGCTGCGGCATTTTCGTGTATCGCTAATGCGAGACAGGCCCGATCTACGAACGAAAGGCCCAGTTTTTTTGTATCGTTCGGCAGTGCGGCAGCTCGCATTGCATGGGCCTCGTCGAAATCACGGACTTCGATCTCAAGACCAGTGAACGATTCCGCAACGCCGTCGGCGGCAAGCCCATCTTCCAGCAGTTTTGTAAAAACCTCGGACAGATTAACGGATGAGATCAAAGGTTCCGACCGGTCGAGCAATGAGCGGACTTTCTTTTTCCCCGGTTCGTTATAATATATCGCAAGAATTGCCGAAGAATCGAAGACAAGTTTATTCATTTTGAGCTTCCCGCCGCCGTTCGGCGATCAACTCATCGACAACCGATCTGCCGGGTTTAATGTGCGGCTTCATCATTTCTTCTATACGTCGAAGGGCCTCATCGCGCGTCGTTATTTCGAGGGATCCGTTCTTTAGGGTCAACGTGACATTCTTCCCAACCTTGATCCCGAGGGCATCACGCATTTTTGCCGGAATAACGATTCTCCCGCCTTGCGTAACCTTGGTTTTTATCGAATCCTGATTCATACTTTGACTTATATAATGCTACAAAGATCGTATTGCAAATGCCGTTATAGATGGAAATGGCACAATTATCAAAAATGGCAGGAAATAGTTTTGCGCGCATCTGTTTGATGGTTTTGGATTCAGCGGGTATTGGTGAAATGCCGGATGCCGGGGATTGGGGCGACGCCGGTGCCGATACGCTCGGGCATATTCTGGAATCTCGAAAGGTGAGTTTGCCGAATCTGCAGCGGCTTGGTTTGGGAAATATCCGGCCGCTTGCTGGATTGCCACCTGTCCCTGCTCCGATAGGCAGCTTTGGCAAATGCACGCTTAAATCAAACGGCAAAGATACGACGACCGGGCATTGGGAAATGGCAGGGATAGTGCTGGAAAAGGCTTTTCCGACCTATCCGAACGGCTTTCCGCCTCGGATCATTGACGAATTTGTCGCAGAAGCGGCGGTTCCAGGTGTGCTTGGAAATCTTCCGGCAAGCGGGACCGAGATCATAAAAGAACTTGGCGAAGAACATATCCGAACGGGCAAGCCGATAGTTTACACATCGGCTGATTCCGTGTTTCAGATCGCCGCGCACGAAGAGATAATTCCGGTTGATCGGCTATACGAGATCTGCGAGACCGCTCGCCGCATTTTGGATGGCGAAGACCGAGTTGGACGTGTCATCGCCCGCCCGTTTCTTGGCTCGAAGGCCGATAATTTCAAACGCACGGAAAACCGCCACGATTACGCAGTTCCGCCGCCGGCGAATCTCTTGCCGCTCTTGAAAGAGAGCGGCCTTGATGTCGTTTGTATCGGCAAGATCGCGTCTATCTACGATTCCGTTGGCGTTACCGAAGACTTGTCTGCGAAGAACAACGATCAAACCATCAACCAAACCATCAATGCCCTAAACGCGGATTCGCGCGGATTGATTTTCAGCAATCTCGTCGATTTTGACATGCTCTACGGCCACCGCCGCGACACAGAAGGCTATGCGGCCGCTCTCGAACACTTCGACAATCGACTGCCAGAAATAATCGCCGCGATGAACGACGACGACCTTCTGATCCTCACGGCCGACCACGGCAACGACCCAACTGCTCCCGGCAGCGACCACACCCGCGAATACGCACCGCTGCTGGTTTACTCGAAATCATCCAAACCCGGCGTCGATCTCGGAACCCGCGGTTCACTTGCCGATATTGGACAAACAATTGCGGAGAATTTTGGAACATCGCTCAGTGAAGGCACGAGTTTTCTTAGCGAGATCTGATCAATGTTTTAATTATCTATAGAAAAATGAGGACGAAAACCAACGAAATTCAATGTGATGTTTGCGGGAAATCGGGAGCGAAGTTGATTCACGTAACGAAGAGCTACGTGAAGGGAGCAAACCTTCTCGTGATCGAGAAGGTGCCGGTAATTTCGTGCCCCACATGCGGCGAGAGTTAGCTGACCGCCACTACCTTGCGCGAGATTGACAAACTCAAGCGCAACCGGAAGAAGCTTGCGACCGAACGATTCGTTCGAGTATCGATATTTGCCTGACCTGACACTTTAAACGCAGAATGCAATGTGGCTTGTCTTGAGTCTTAAAGGCGTGTCAGTTATGATTTCTGCAATGAAGGCACAACCAATGTTATACGATTTTATCGAGACGGCACGAGCAGATCCGGATCGGGGACAAAAGCGGACGGTTAAGAATGGAAATCCGACGAACGAGCTGGTTTTTACTGCATCGTTGGAAGGAAATGACAATATTTTCCCCCAAATCCTCCGATTGTATGTAAAGCCGAAAAGCGTCATTGCCGATGTAACTTACGGTAAGGGCGTGTTCTGGAGGTCGATATCTGGTGATGAATACCAACTAAAAGCAACGGATATCCAAGACGGCGTTGACTGCCGCGATCTTCCATATAAGAATGGTGAACTTGACTGTGTGGTCTTCGATCCGCCATACATGCACAGCCCAGGCGGTTCAGCTCACACTGTCCATAATCAGTTTGAGGATCATTATCGAAATAATGCCACTGGCAACCTCACAAGCAGCAAGTACCATGAAGCAGTTCTTGAACTTTATCTGGACGGTGGAAAAGAAGCATTTCGCGTACTGAAAGAGCGGGGCGTATTGATCGTGAAGTGCCAGGACGAGGTTTGCGCGAATCAGCAGCGCTTTACGCACGTCGAGATAATGAAGGCATACGAGGAAATGGGTTTTGTTGCCGAGGATCTTTTCGTCGTCGTTCGCAACAATCGTCCCGGTGTCAGCCGCGTTGTAAAGCAAGTTCACGCACGAAAGAATCACTCGTACTTTTTGGTGTTTTGGAAGTCAGACGGCGGAAAAAAACGATGGATGCCTCCTCAATAGACCCGATTGAATTAATGGTCGATATTATCAAAGACCATGCTCCTGAAAATATTTGGATCGAGTCGCCGCTTCTCGCGTATCGCAACCTTGGCAATACCAACCGGGGAGAAATTGGCGAAGAATTCATTCGCCGATTTGTTGCCGCGGCAGGAATTGAAATTGCGCCGAAAGGCAACCGAGCCGCAATAACCGATACGCAGATTGCGGGTCATCATTTTGAGATAAAGACGGCATCCTTGGGAGCAAAGGGTACATTCCAGTTTAATCATGTTCGGCTCGACCGACGGTATGAGTACCTACTTTGTTTAGGCGTCTGTCCGCATGCGATTGTTTTCAATATGTGGCGGAAGGGTGATGTTGCTGAAGGAAAAGCTGGAACGTTGGTTCGCATGGCTGAAGGTCAGGCCGTGACGTGGAAATTGACTAAGCAACTTTCGGCTATGATTCCTATTGACAGTTTGCCTGCGATGCTACGCGCAACTCTAAGTCTGTCGTAACAGGCTTTGAGCAAGTGGGAATGTAATCGGAGCCGCCTTGTACAACTATTCCCACAGATTATTTCAAGTTCGAATTCCTTCAAGCTCGTACGATCAATTATGAAGCAAAGAATCAATCATCTGTTGTCTGCACTTATATTGACCGCTTTACTCTTGCAGGCCGCTGTGGGGCAACGCGTGGATCAAGTCGCTGCCGTGACTGCCGAAACACCTTCATCGCTTCGGAATGTAATAGAGCGGTTCGGGGCGGATGTCGGGGCGTTCAATAGACTTTATTCGGCGCAGACGTCACAGAACCGAGCGGAGCGGTTTCGGCAGGTGTATGGCGAATATCTGTCGTCGCTTGAGCGGTTGAATTTTGATTCGCTAAACCACGACGAGCAGGTGGATTATCTTCTGTTCGCGAACCATTTGCGGCGTGAGACGCGCGAACTCGATAGGGAAAAGGCCCAGTTTGAAGAAATGGCCACGTTGATGCCGTTTGCAAAGACGATCAGCGATCTCGAGGACCAGCGGCGGCGTCTGGAGTCGATCGACCCTGCAAAAACGGCGGCGTTGCTGGACGCGCTGGCAAAGCAGATCGTCGAGACGCAGAAGGCGATCGAAGGCGGCAAGATCGCAAAGCCGAAGCGGACGGTCGCTAACCGTGCGGTTCGTACGCTTGCAGGTTTAAGGCAGACGCTTCGCGGGTGGTTCAATTTCCACAATCTCTACGACCCGATGTTCACATGGTGGAACAAGAAACCGTACGAGGCGGCGGATGACGCGCTGAATAAATATACGGCGTACGTGACGACAAAACTGGTCGGCATTTCGGCGGATGACCGGACAACGATCATCGGCGACCCGATAGGCAGGGAAGCGTTGATCGAAGAATTGAAGTTCGAGATGATCCCTTACGCGCCGGAGGAATTGGTGCAGATCGCCAATAAAGAGTTCGAATGGTGTATAACCGAGTTCAAAAAAGCGTCGCGCGAAATGGGCTTTGGCGACGATTATATGAAGGCCATCGAGGCCGTAAAGCAAAAGTACGTCGAACCGGGCAAGCAGCCGGAACTGATCCGCGATTTTGCACGTGAGGCGATCGATTATGTAAAGAAGAACGACCTCGTCACCGTGCCGAAAGCGGCCGAAGAAACCTGGCGGATGGAGATGATGTCGCCGGAACGACAGCTTGTCGCGCCGTTCTTTCTTGGAGGCGAAACGATCCTTGTCGCATATCCGACCGACAGTATGACGCAGGAGCAAAAGATGATGTCGCTTCGCGGCAACAATCCGCATTTTGCACGCGCCGTTACGCATCACGAATTGATCCCCGGCCACCACTTGCAGGGCTTTATGACATCGCGCTACCGGCCGTATCGGCGGATGTTCAGCACGCCGTTTTGGACCGAAGGCTGGGCTTTGTATTGGGAATTTCTTCTTTGGGACCGCGGTTTCGTTAAGACTCCCGAAGACAAGATCGGTGCTCTGTTCTGGCGTTCGCATCGCGCGGCTCGCATCATTTTCTCGCTGAATTTTCATCTCGGCGAATGGACACCGGAACAATGCGTCGATCTACTCGTAAATAAGGTCGGGCATGAACGTGAAAACGCGCTGGCCGAAGTGCGGCGGTCGTTTGCCGGCGATTATGGGCCGCTTTACCAAATGGCGTATATGATGGGCGGACTTCAGTTTTATTCGCTGCATCACGACCTTGTCGATTCAAAGAAGATGACCGACCGCAATTTTCACGATGCGATATTAAAGGAAGGCGGCATTCCGGTCGAAATGGTCCGTGCGATCTTGACGAAACAAAAATTGTCCCGAGACCAGACTCCAAAATGGCGCTATTACAGCGGTTTGGCGAATTAGAATAAGACCTTTAACCACGAAATGTCACGAAAGAACACGAATTAAATGCAATTCCGTTTTAGTGTTTCTTTCGTGATATTTCGTGGTAAAGATCTAAAAACGATTCACCACGAAATTGCACGAAGCAAGCACGAACCAAATTCCGAACGATCAATTTATTTATCCACACCTTAAACATGAAACATAAGCTTCGACGATCGATCAATCTCAATCTTTTTCGACTTTTCATCACCGTGGCCCTAATGTCGGGCGGAATCCATGCCTTTGCACAGGCGCCGGCGAAGGCGGTTGTCAGCGAACGCAATGTCAGGGCGGAGATGAATTTTCTGGCCGGCGACGCAATGCAGGGACGCGGGAGCGGAACGCAGTTTGAGCGGATCGCTGCTGAATATGTCGGCTCACAATTCATGCAGTTCGGACTTGAGACGGCGGGCGAGATCGGATATGACGGAAAGCCGACATACGTTCAAACTGTCCAGGCTCCGGTTCGCGAGACGTTGACAGGACTTGCTATCGACGGCACTTCGATCAAACTGGGTGATGGACTCATTGCCTTTTCGATCGCCGGAAAAGAGATCACCGGCCCGGTCCAGCATGCAAAACCGGGTGATGCGGTAAAAAAAGGAGCGGTAGTCGTCTTGTCGCTCCCGGCGGATACGAAATTCGAGTCGATCCAGAGCGCGGTCCGACAGATGAGCCGCGATGGAGCGGCGGCCGTGATAATGCTGGAGACGAACGAGATCCGTGCAAATTGGGCCGAGGTCGCCGGCCGCAAAGCAGCATTGGGAAGATTCGGCACGCTGCTCGCGGCCTCGACCCAGGCGGCCGAAGAGTTGTCCAAGATCGCCGAGGGAGCGAACCTTACACTTAAAGGGACTTTTGCCGCGGCACCGCCGACTTACACCTGGAACGCGATCGGGAAGATCACCGGTACAGACCCGACGCTTTCTTCGCAGGTCATTCTGATAAGTTCGCATCTCGATCATCTCGGCGTCAGGCCGACCGCTGCGGGCGATGACAAGATATTCAACGGGGCGGACGACGATGCGTCCGGAACGGTCGCTGTGCTGGAACTTGCCCGCGCATTGGCGAGCGGCCCGGAGCCGAAACGCACCGTATATTTCGTCTGTTTCGGCAGTGAAGAAGCGGGCGGTTTTGGGGCAAATTATTTTGTCAACAATTTGCCGTTTCCAAAAGACAAGTTGGTAGCAAACCTCGAGTTCGAGATGATCGGCAGGCCTGACGCGAAAGTTAAACCCGAAGAATTGTGGCTTACCGGTTATGAGCGTTCAAACCTCGGCCCGGAACTGGCAAAGCGTGGAGCAAAGCTCGTCCAGGACCCGCATCCTGATCAAAATTTCTTCCAGCGTTCTGATAATTACACTCTTGCACGCCAGGGAATAATTGCACACACGGTTTCCAGCTTTGGCCTGCACACCGATTATCACAAAGCAAGCGACGAACCTCGCACGATCGATTTTGCACATATGACACGTTCGATAAACGCAATGGTCGATCCGATCAAGTGGCTAGTAAATTCGAACTTTGTTCCAACATGGAACGAAGGCAAAAAGCCGTAATGGTCAAACATTAAGAGCAACGAATGTCAAAACGAACGCTGATATATATTCCGATTCTGCTTCTGTTTGCATTCGCGCTTTCCGCGTTGGTCCAGCACTACGCGAATTTGCCAAGGGTGCAAGCGCGCTTCTCGCGTGACGTAAAGATCCCGTTCGCGTATATGAACGGGCGGGCTTTCTCGATCAAACCTGAAGCTGCCGACGCCGGAATCAAGGACGGCGACCGAATCGATGCGATAAACGGTAACCCTATCAATGACGAAACGGCATTTGAGGCTGCATTTGAGAATCTAAATGCGGGTGAACAAGCTGTCTTTTCGATGTCGAGGGCGGATTCGGATGGAGGCCGGGAAACATTCGATGCGGTGATCGTTCCGGTCGCGGTTTCACGCGACCTAAGTTTTTACGCGGCGGCGATAGTCAATTTTATCTTTGCGTATGCGTTGCCGACCTTGTGCATCCTGCTTGGGTTTTGGGTTCTTTTCGCAAGGCCGCGCGACGTATTGGCTTGGATCCTATTATTTGTTCTTCTTGGCCTTAGTTCGTTGAGCTTTGAAGTTTATTGGAACGTTGCAACACTGCTTGGAATCTTTCAGCGAATTTTCTTTTCCTCGTGGGCCCTGGCCATGCTGCTGTTCGGCATCTATTTTCCTGAACGATGGGTTTGGGACGAGAAAGTGCCTTGGTTGAAATGGTTTTTCATAGTACCGCTCGGTTTTCAGATCGTACTGACATTGTTCAGCATTCTTCTATCGACGACCGGGATCAATCTTTTTACCTATTTAGGGCCAGTGCCGGCATTTTACGGAAAGTTTGCTTGGGTCGTAAATATGATCGCGATCGGGATGTTTTTTGCCGCGCTCGGATACAAATCCGGAACGACACAGAATCCTGATGCCAGGCGCCGGCTTAAGGTGATGCTCTACGGCACGTCGCTCGCGATCACGCCTTCGTTCCTGATCGTGATCTACCGCGTTGTTTCCGGTGCAAGAGGCAACTTTACTGAGATCGTTCCATTTTGGATCGCGCTGATCGCGCTAATCATGATGCTGCTTTTCCCTCTGACAATGGCATACGTGATCGTTGTTTACAGAGCAATGGACGTTCGCGTGGTTCTTCGGCAGGGAATGCAGTATGCACTTGCGCAAGGCGGAGTGCGCATTATCCAAATGCTTTTGCTGTTCGGTATTGGGATCCTTGTCTGGTGGTCTATCAATAACTATGGGGCTAGCATTGCGACACAAATTGCGTTCATTGTAGGCGGTGTCGCACTTGTGCCGCTTGTCGATATGGTCTCCAAGCCGCTGCGGCTTTGGATCGACCGGCAGTTTTTCCGCGAAGCGTACAATGCGGAGCAGATACTCTCGGAATTGAGCGAGGACGTGCGGACGATGGTCGAGACCAAACCGCTGCTTGAGACCGTTGCCGGCAAGATCAGCGAATCGCTGCATGTTCCGCAAGTTGCACTGCTTTTGAAAAACGGCGCGAACTTTGTTCCGGCTTATTCACTTGGATTTGATACGCAGCCGGTGGTTTCGCTGGCTGCTGACTCGAAAGCGATCAAGAAGCTTTCCGGTAATCGATATATCGTTCTATACGACGACATGACCGAGGTCACATCGGTGCCTACGGTATCGCTTGACGAGCGCGAACAGCTTCGTGAATTGAACTCGCAGGTGCTGTTGCCTGTTGCCGCGAAGGACGGCCTTTCCGGCATCATCAGCCTTAGCCCAAAGCGGTCGGAAGAACCTTATACGGCGAGCGATATTCGCCTGCTCAGGTCGGTTGCGACACAGACCGGTTTTGCATTGGAAAACTCGCGCCTGACCGAAGCCGTCGCGAAGGAAGCGGCTCAAAAAGAACGCCTAAACGCTGAACTCGACATCGCCCGCGAGGTGCAGGAGCGTTTGTTTCCGCAGGAATTGCCAAAGATCGAGGGACTTGAATATTTTGGCGCCTGCCGCCCGGCATTGGGCGTCGGCGGCGATTATTACGATTTTCTTGAGCTGCCGGAAGGTAAGTTCGGAATTGCGATCGGCGACGTTTCGGGAAAGGGGATCGGGGCAGCATTGATGATGGCCAGTCTGCAGGCCAGCTTGCGGGGCCAGGCACTTCACGCCGGCGATGACCTTGCCGGGCTGATGGGCCACGTCAATACACTGGTTTACGAGGCCTCGACCACGAACCGCTACGCAACATTCTTTTACGCTCAATACGATCCGAAAACCCTAAAGCTGACCTACGTCAACGCAGGCCACAATCCTCCGTTTCTTCTTCGGCAGAATGCCGGCGATTTTGATGTCATTCGGCTCGAAACCGGCGGACCTGTCGTCGGGATGCTTCCTTCAATGCTGGCCAGATATGAACAAGGCGAGATGCAGCTCGAAAAGGGCGATCTGCTTGTCGGTTTTACCGACGGAATATCGGAGTCAATGGATCCCGCCGAGGAAGAATGGGGCGAGGACGCGATGCTAAAAGAACTAAAGGCCGCGGCGTCGCTTCCCGTCGAACAGGTACTTCACCGCACCGTCGCCGCGGCCGATGCCTTTGCCAAGGGAGCAAAACAGCACGATGACATGACCATGATTGTCGTCCGTATTGTCTGATCCCCAGCTATAGTCACGGGCTGCTGACAATATATGCCGCTGGTGTTGGAATATCTTCTGCGGTCCCGAACGGCAGTGAAAGCAGGCCGTCACGTGACAATATCATGTACCACATACCGGCGGACGGGCGATACACCGCGATATCCGCACTACCGTCGCCATCATAATCCGCGGGGATCGGAATATCGGAATTGGCCCCCCAGTTTGCCGATTTGAATGATCCGCTGGCGCTGAGAATAATAAACCATTGTCCTGTTGACGGCCGGAAAACGCCGATGTCCGTTACCCGATCTCCGTCATAATCGGCCGGGGCCGGTATGTCGCCTGCCGTACCCCACGCCTGGGCGGTAAACCCTAGGCCCGATTTTAGAATGTACCAATTGTTGTCCGACGGGCGGAAAACGCCGATGTCATATTGTTTGTCGCCGTCAAAATCGCCGATCAGCGGCTTATCCGTGGCGGCGCCGAAAATTGTCGTACCAATGGAATTATCGGCACTCCTAAGTGCGTACCATTTTGTATCGGATGGCCTGAAGACGATCAGATCTGCCTTGTTGTCCGCATCCTGATCGGCGGGTACCGGAATGTCGCCCGAGGCTCCCCATTGGCGCTGGGCAAAGGTTTGCGAACCCGAATTGTACCAATACCATGTCCCATTTGATGGTCGGAAAACGGCTATGTCAGTTTTACCGTCACCGTCATAGTCGGCCGGTACAAGCCGGTCCCCGGCGACGCCCCACTGAAGTCCGGTGTAGCCCGCCGTCGATCGGAGCAGGTACCAGATGTTGTCTGATGGGCGCCGGACCGTAAGGTCGGCCTTGCCGTCGCCGTCATAATCGAACGGAGTGCGCGGTATCGCGGCACTCGCTCCGCCACCGCGCCAGAAACCGCCGCCCAACTCAAATCCAGAGCCGGTGCTCTTGCCTGTCGCCGGTTGGCCGATGGTCCCGTCGATCGTAAAACTTCCGCCCGTACTCCGGCCGCCGCCGCTCGAGATCACCGATTTTGTGATCGTGAACTGCCCGCCCGATTGGCCAAAGGCCAATGCTGACAACAACAGGATGAGGATAAAGCACTTCTTCATTTTTCCGTCTCCGTGCCTGTTTCCAGGAGGTCCGCACACGCGGGATCCAACGCAGAGATACTGGCCAACCACCGCCGACTATTGCGGACAGGTTACGCCAACCGCCGTCAATACTCCCGCGTCCGAGACCGTTAAGCGGAAGCATGATCCGTTCGGGCTCTTTAGGATCACGCCGGACCCAAGCGTCCCGACAAACACATCTCCGTTGCGGACATCTAGTTTTGCTTTAGGTGCGGTCGTACCGATGCCGACATTGGTGTCTGTACCCCCATTCTCTCCGGTGACGCCGCCGAGAACGACCGAGTTGCTTTGCGTAACCGTCGCGTTGGCCCCGACCGCTGTCGCGTTTGTCAGATTGCCGGCACCGACGTCGGCACTCGCCCCTATCACTGTGTTGCCCGAACCGGTCGAGTTCGCGTTACCGGCGTCTTTACCGAAAAACGCATTGGAACTGCCGGTTGTGCCGGCACCGGCGCCGACGAAGACGTTGTTCGCTCCTGTGACGGAGAGAACAGGACTGCCGCTAATGTTGTACTGCGTTGTCGAATTAACGGTATTTGCCGTCATTGTTGTTCCGACCGTCAGGGTTGTGCCGACCTGGCCGCTGCCGTTCACGTTAAAGCTGCCTGACTGCGGCGAGCCGGGAGCATTTTGAATATAGTTCGTACCGAGGTTCGGTATATCTCCGGCGGAGAGGGCACTGCTTGTCCATCCTCCGCTGCCGTTACCGCGAAGAAACTCTGATCCTGTTGATGAGCTCAATCCTGTTCCGCCGGCCCCAGCCCCGATCGTTCCGGTTATATTCGCCGCCGGTACGGTAAACGATCCGTTGAAGGCTCCGTTAACGGTCAGGCCGCCCGTAACCGTTGCATTGCCGCCGACCGTCAGATTCGTGCCGACCGCACCGCTCCCGTCAACCGAGAAGCTTGTTCCCGTTTGCGGGCTTGTGCCGTTTTGAATGTAACTCGTGCTTCCAGCCGGAAGCTCGCTGGCGGTCAGGGCGGCCGTCGTGAATCCAGTTCCAGTGCTCTTAACAAAATGTCCACTCGTACCGGCTGAACCGAGGCCTGTTCCTCCATTTGCCACACCAAGCGTACCGGTAATGTTTCCGGCCGGGACCGAGAACACGCCCGTTATGCTGCCGGCCACATTAAGATCTCCGCTAACGCTTAGATCAGCGGCTACCGAAGCGTTTCCGCCAACGTTCAAGTTCGTGCCGATCTTTCCGC
>JADYZI010000155.1 GCA_020853255.1 Acidobacteriota bacterium | reverse complement strand
TTGTGAATGAGCTGTCAAAAGGGCAAGAACAGCAAAAACTTATCACAAGACGTTGATTAAGACAATGTTTTGCGACACAATCTAAAGTTTATTTTACAGCCCGCTCGACTGGCCGTCAGCTTTTCGATGTCGATCGGCAGGTGATCCAGTTGGGTTGGCTAACCGATATAGACGAACGGTTGGCGGCCTGTTTGACCAGAAGAATGAAAGCAAAGGTATACGTAACACTCAAACCAAGCGTGCTTGATCCTCAGGGTAAAGCGATACATCATTCGTTAGAACTGCTCGGTTTCAATGGCGTCGCTGATGTAAGGCAAGGGAAGTATTTCGAGATAACGCTCGACGATTCCGTTGCTCCATCTGACGCCAAAAGTTCGGCCGAGAAGATCGCGAAAGATGTTTTGACCAATCCGATAATCGAAGACTTTCGGGTTGAGGTGGACTTGCGGTGACGGGCGGACTCAATTTGTCGGATGTCGCATTTGTGCTCAATGATATGAGAACAAAGGGCGTCATCGGCAAGTACGCTGTCGGCGGGGCCTCGGCCGTGGCATTTTACACTGAGCCGATCTCGACAAAGGATCTCGATATTTTTTTTCTATTTGAACCGCCGCAAACCAGCGCGATCCTGTCGCTGGAACCGATCTACAATTATTGCTTGGAAAAGGGTTACACATTTGATCACGAATTCATAAAGATTGCCGGTTGGCCTGTACAGTTTGTCGAATCCGGACATGATCCACTTTGGCTCGATGCACTCGCAAACTCCAAAACATTCTCTTTCGGCGGCGGCGGTATCGATGTTCTACCACCGGAACACCTTGCAGCAATGTGGGCTAGTGTTGCGCGGCCAAAGGATATTTTGAAGATTCTTCAATTCGCCGAAAGTGATGTACTTGATCCGTCAAAACTCGAAGATATTCTTTACCGGTTTGATAAAATCGAAGATTGGAGACGAATTCAGGGAGGCTTTCCCGATGAACTCAGATTCTAAGGAATTGCTTGCGGAACAGAAGAAGAAATATAGAGCGTACCAACGAAATTTGCCGCTGATCGAAAGGCTTCGTCAACTCGAGGAATTGCAAAAGCAAACTTACGAGATAATGCGCATTCGAGAAGCGAACGGAGGAAAGCCGATATCGAAGGGATGGCGGCAATGGGCTGAGGCACAGAAAGAAATTGCGAGTAAGAAATGAAATTTGGAGTAATTGTTTTTCCCGGTTCCAACTGCGATCATGACGCTTACCACGTTGTGTCCAAACACATCGGCCAGCCGGTCGATTTTATCTGGCATAAGGAAACCGATCTAAGCGGCTACGATGCGATCCTGATCCCCGGCGGATTTTCGTATGGAGATTATCTTCGGGCGGGAGCGTTGGCCAGTTTTTCGCCGGTCATGAAAGCGGTCAAAGAGTTTGCGGCAAACGGCGGATTTGTGTTCGGCATCTGCAACGGTTTTCAGATCCTATGCGAGGCGGGCCTTCTTCCGGGTGCGTTGATGCGCAACGAAAATCTGCATTTCGTTTGCAAACACGTGAACATCCGGACAGAAAATACGAACACGCCTTACACCAGCGAGCTTGCCGCGGGCAGTGTGCTCTCAATGCCGATCGCTCATGCCGAAGGCAACTATGTTTGCGATGAAGAAACGATGAACCAGCTTGAAGAGAACGGCCAGATCGTTTTCCGATATTGCGATGCCGAAGGCGAATTGTCGTCGGAGGCGAACCCGAACGGGGCATTGTCGAACATCGCTGGCATCTGCAATTTGGACAGAAACGTGGTCGGGATGATGCCTCACCCCGAGCGGGCCTGCGAAGAACTCTTGGGGTCTAACGACGGCCGCGATATTTTCAGATCGCTTGCCAAGGCTGTCGAAGCGGCACAGTCGGCCTAACGAGCCCTTTCCAGATCGCGAACGAAGAACGACGGAGCCGGTCGTCGTCCTCGTTCAACGGAGTGGCTGCTAATTTGTGCTCGTTCCAATGCGGACGCCGCCGTTCCTTGTCGTTACCCGTATCGGAGCACCGCCGCCGTTTATCGCGGTCCTGATCTCTACTGATCTTCGCCAACCGCCAAGCACGTTTTCGGTCGTGACATTCAATTCGGGAATATCGCTTTTGAATCCGCCGTTTACGGTCCCTGTTTCGATGTTCGCCGCATAGCCTTGCGGGACCGTCAGGTTCACGCCCCCATTGGTCGTTGCAACGTCGAGGCCAGTGCCTTTCCAGGCATTCCCGGTCAGCGACACGGTAACGCCGCCATTGGTCGTCTTGCCGCGAACATCACCCGCCACGTTCGCAAGGTTCACACCGCCATTTGTTGTTTCAAACTCAAGGCTGCCCTCGACCGACTTGATCGAGATGCCGCCGTTGTGCGCCGTTAGTTTCAAATTTGTATTCTGCGGCACGTGTGCCTCGTATGAGACCGACCAGCCTTCTCCGGGGCCGTCAGCCTTAATGATGCCGTTGGTGTTGATCCTTATGCCAGACACTATCGCCCTTGCGGCCTCCTCGGTTGAGCCCCAAGCCTGGACACACGCACGGATGAGCACATCAGTACGGTTTTCGCCGATAACCCTTATTCCGCCGTTCCGTCCGCCATCGATGTTCAATATGCCCGATGAAGGTACGGGCATCTCCCGCAGGTCGTTGACCGATACCTTTTCACCGTTTGACCAATTGTTCGAGCAGAACTCCTTACTCATCTTGTGCTCGTCCTTGACCGCCATCTTCCCGGGCTTTTCCTGCGAAAGGACGATGCCTGCACAGATAAACAGCAAAACGGCCCCAAGGCCATAGCGCGTGATAGATAGAATGAATGATGCCATGTTCATTTTCGGTTGCTCCTCTGTCGCTTTAAGTTTGAAAAATTGCTTTCTGGAGAGGAAAACACCGCGAATCATAGATTTATGACAGGAAAGTTCTTGCGAATGACGAGGCAAAGTTCGGTGAAATTCTAAAAAGAAGGCGCAGGGAAATAAGCGGCTATCGCCGCGTAAACGCGATCTCGTTCTACATTGACCGGCAAGAAGACGATCAGGAAACGTTCAGGGTCAGACCTTCGGTGCTGATCTTGTAATTCAGGACCTCCGCGCCGGTTTGACCCGCGAGTGAAGTTTCAACTTCAGCCTTCCGCCCTTCCTCGCAGAAGAATGCGATGCATCCGCCGCCGCCGGCTCCGCAGACCTTTGGGGCGATGGCTCCGTTGCTGAGTGCGGTTTCGATCAACTCGTCCATATGCGGCGTCGTTATCATCGGGGACAGCCGTTTCCGGTGCGGGAACGCCTTTTTCAGAATTTCACCGACCTCATCCCAGTCATTTTCCAGCAAAGCAACGCGTAAATTGAATGCGTCATCGCGGATGCCTTCGAAAATGTCGAATAGTTCGCGGTCACCGTCGATATGGCGTTTTGTGATCTCCCAGTTATTGATGCCCGAATTCCGCGGTTCACCGGTATAGAGCACGACGGTGCGTTCTTCCAGCGTTTTGAGGTCAATATCGAGGGCCTCGCGGCGAATGCCTTCCGGTGAAAAATGGATCGCCGCGGCACCGCCGTATTGGGCGGAATAATAATCCTGAAATCCGGTCGGCACTTTTATTACCTGGCACTCGACATTCGCCGCGATCGGGATAAATCGGTCGGGCGAATAGCGGTCCCCAACAAGTTTATTGAGTGCGCCGATGCAGGCGATATTGAGCGTTGACGATCCTGCAAGGCCTGCTCCCGCGGGAGCTTCAGACACCGTTGTCATATTGAAGCCGGTCTCAGGCCGGAAGAAATAGACCAGCTTTGAAAGCAGTTCGAGGCGCGGTTCGTTCTTAAGTTCACCGATCCTATCGAGCGAGGTTTCAAACCTTACACCTCGGTCCACCGATTCGAGAACGATCACATCGTCATCACGCGTTTCAATTCGGCATTTCGCCAAAAGGTCAACGGCAAAATTAACGGTCGAAGCTCCTTCGTGAAAAAGAAAAAGCGGCGGTATAT
>JADYZI010000154.1 GCA_020853255.1 Acidobacteriota bacterium | reverse complement strand
TACCGTACACGCAAAAGGTGACGGCGAACTATCCGCGCGAGTTTATGACCGAAGACCAGCGTTTCGTCTCAAACCGGCCGGATGTTCTGGTATATCAAACCGAACCGCTTGCCGAAGACGTGACCGTCGCCGGCGAGATCAAACCGAGCCTCTTCATTTCGTCTTCCGGCACCGACTCGGACTTTGTTGTAAAGCTGATCGATGTTTTCCCGGACGAATACCAGTTCCCAACGACCGGCAGAACTTTGCCGAACGGCCAGCCCGAGCGTATCAAGCCGCCCGAAAGCTACGCAAGCGCGGTGTTCCAGCCCGGCGGATATCAAATGCTGCTTCGCGGTGAACCGATGCCGGCGAGGTTCAGAAACGGGTTTGAAAAAGGTGAGCCGCTAAAGCCGAATACGGCAACTAAGCTGGCCTTTACGATGCCCGGCGTCGCCCACACTTTCAAAAAGGGCCATCGAATAATGGTCCAGATCCAGAGCACCTGGTTCCCGCTTGTCGCTCGGAACCCGCAGAAGTTCCTTGAAAATTATCAGCAAGGTACGACGGCGGATTTCCAAAAGGCGGCAGAGAGGGTCTATTTCGGCGGACGAAATGCATCGGCGATCGTGCTGCCGATAGTTAAGAACAAATAGATCATGTCACTTTTATCAATAATTTGCGGGGCCTTGCTGGTCCTGGTTGGCTTGGCCGGTTACATTCATGGGACATCGACCGGCCATGGCAGTGTGACGGCGCTCATACCGGCATTTATCGGAATACCGCTTGCCCTGCTGGGCGTCGCCGCCGGGATCAAGGACGGTTGGCGAAAGCATCTGATGCATGTCGCGGTCGTGATCGCCCTTCTCGGTTTCATCGCGACCGCCGGGAGGCTCATCTCAAAACTAAGTGAACTGTCGATGTCCCCTGCAGTTCTTTCACAAACCGCGACGGCGGCCATTTGTCTTGTGTTCATCATCCTGTCGATCCGATCATTCGCCGCCGCACGACGAGATAGGATCTGACGCGGCCCCATTGCAGAAGCCCGCGCGTGAGCAAGGGCGTAATATTCCAACGTGTCTATTACGCCCTTGCTCACGCGCGGGCTTCAGCAATCAATGCAAGATGTTACGCTACGACGCAATTCAAGCGAATTTCGACTTCCAGCCCGTCGTCGGTGTTCTTTGCGGCGATGGTGCCGTTGTGCAGTTTGACGGCCTGCTCGGCGATCGCAAGGCCCAGGCCGGTGCCGCCCGATCCGCGGTCGCGGGCCTCGCCGACCCGATAGAACGGACGGAAAAGATTGCTCAACTCAGCATCCGGCACGCCGTTTCCGTGATCGACAATTCGTAAGGTCGCATGGCCATCACCGTTGGTTAGCGAAACCTCGACCGCCTTTCCCTCGCGGGTGTAGCGCACCGCATTGCGAAGCACATTATCGACGGCGCTCCTGATCAGATTTTCACTCCCGACGACGCGGCAGTCAGTTGAGTTTATTATTTTCACGGACTTCCCTTTTGCGCTTGCCTCAAAGTCAGCATCTGAGACCACCTGTTCGACAAGCGAACGCAGATTCAGCTCGTGCTGTTCAAAATCCTGCAGCCCTGTTTCGAGCTTTGACAGTGTCAGGAGCCGCGAGATCATATCGTTCAGCCGCTGTGATTCGGTCTCGAGCCGGGCAAATAGCGGAAGCGAATCGCCGTTCATCTTCTGTTTTGCAATCTCGAGAGCGACGTTCATTCGGGCCAGCGGCGACCTCAATTCATGTGAAACATCGCGAGACAGACGCTGCTGCGAAGTGATCAGAGATTCGATGCGCTCCGCCATGACGTCAAAGTCCTTTGCCAAAGCGGCAAGCTCATCATGGCGGTTTCCGACCTGATCGGCCACGCGGGCTGAAAGATCGCCGCCTGCCAATTTCTGCGTAGCCTTACGCAGCTTTCCGATCGGCGAGGCCAAATACCGAGCCAGTGCCCAGCAAAGCAGTAATGCCGCCACGAGCAGGCCTGCATAGCGGAAATATTTCATCGGCGGGTCGCCGAAGAACGGCGTCATCCGGGGGCGTTCCCACCGCAGGATAAAAACGTACTTATTCCCGTCCGCCAACGTTATCTGCTTGGCCGAAAGCGCGGATTCATTGTGCGTTTGGATCTCGACCGTATTGCTCGCCAACGCAGCGGCCATCAGGTCGGGATAGCTGTTCGCGCTGACACCCTCGGACAGCCAGGAACGGCCGTTTACCCCGATAAGGTCCACTTCGCTGATACGGTCAGAATCGCGAAGCCGGCCGAGAAATTCGCCAACCTCCTTTTCACCGCCTAAGGCATACAGTTGCCCGGCCGTTTCGGTGTATACGTTGGTCTGATATTGCATCGAACTGCGCCAGCGGCTGACCACCGGTTCGGTCTGCACCGTCCAGTTCAAGAACACAATAACGCAGACCAACAAGACGATGGCCGCTAGAAACCAAAGAAAAATTTTGACGAAAAGATTCATTCCACCGTATAGATGTACCCGACCGACCGTACGGT
>JADYZI010000153.1 GCA_020853255.1 Acidobacteriota bacterium | reverse complement strand
TTTCGGCTAAGTTTCGGTAAATGACAAAGATACGGCCATCAAACTCAAGATCGTTTTGGATCGCGGCAGCGGCGGTCACCGTATTTGTCTATTTTTTCGGCCTGAACGTTCCGCTCGTTGGGCCGGATGAATCGCGTTACGCACAAGTTGCGCGCGAAATGTTTCTGCGTGGAGATTGGATAACGCCGACCCTTGGCGGGTTTGATTGGTTTGAGAAACCGGCCTTGCTTTATTGGCTTCAGATCAGTTCGTATAACGTTTTCGGGGTTTCAGAGTTTTCGGCAAGGTTTGGGTCTGCGTTATTTGGTTTGGCGACGATCGCGGTCCTGTGGCTGTTGGGGCGAAAAATAGAACGGATCTCCCAGGAAGAAGGAAGGCCGATCGGCGAATTTGCCAACTGGCTCTCCCTTGCCGCGGCAACCTCGCTTGGGTTGGCCGTATTTTCGCGTGGGGCAAGCTTTGATATCATCCTCACGTTTCCGATGACCGCGGCAATGGTGTGCTTCTTTCTTTTCGATCTGGACGATACTCGCCCTGGCTCGGATCGAAAGCCATCGGGACATTTCCTATGGCTATTCGGCTTTTATTTCTTTATTGGTGTCGCTCTGCTGGCCAAGGGCCTGATCGGAATAGTGTTTCCGTTCGCAATTGTGGGGGCGTATTTTCTTGTCTCCTGGCGAGCGCCCAGCCGGAGCTTTCTTGTCAGCGTTGTCTGGGGCACACTCGTCGCGTTGGCGGTCGCCGCCGCATGGTACCTGCCAATGTACATGCAGAACGGATGGAAATTTATTGATGAGTTTTTCATCCAGCATCATTTTCAGCGATACACCTCGAACAAATATCTGCACCCGCAGCCGTTCTATTTTTTCTTCTGGGTCTTGCCGTTGATGACCATTCCCTGGCTGCCGTTCTTTGTGATAGCGGTTTGGAAGTTCGGGAAGGGAGCATTTCATCGCGAAGGAACGCCTGATATGCCGCGCGCCGCCCTGCTCCGCTTTTCAGCGGCGTGGCTCGTGGTCCCGCTGTTATTTTTCTCGTTTTCCGGATCGAAACTTCCTGGATATATTCTCCCGGCTGTTCCTCCGGCGATCGTTATAACGGCGGTGTACGTTATTCAGTTTATTCGTGGCGGCGGGCGGCGGGCCTCGGCCCTAAAAGCTTTGGCGATGACGACTTTTGTCGTTCTGACGTGCGTTATTATTTTCGCTTTGCCGAAATTTGCGGATATGGACTCGGTCAAGGGCCTGATCGCGGAGGCCGATAGTCGCGGCTATGGCGATCTGAAGGTCCTGACAATGCATACTGTTTCGCACAACGCCGAATTTTACGCTGCTGGGCGGCTGATGCGTGATGACACGGGCAAGCAAAAACGGCTGCCCGGAACGGCTGAGGTACTGAACGAGATCAGGAAAACCGGCCGAGACTCGGCACTCGTGATCGTCCCGGTCGAATACGAAAGCCAACTTACCGCAAGCCCGCTGTTCGATTCCAAGATCATTCGGGATAACGGTGAAATGGCTATTGTCTTTGTAAAAGCACGATAAGCGTCAATGCGAAGCCGCCCGCCGCAGACGGTCCATTAGTGCCGCACCGATCCCTGACTCGCTGACCATCTGACAATAGATCGTATCGATGCCAGCCTTATCGCATTTGCGGAAAAAGGCAAAAACGGTGTGGGCATAATCTTCAACCGAGCCGCAGACCATCGTTTCAGCAAATTCCCCCACTGGTTCCGTGAGCCCGATGTATGCGGAGCCAGTATCGGCCCCTATCTCTGAAGGAGAATCAACAAGCACTACACGAGCATTCGGGGCGTAGTGCTTGTAGCGAAGGCCGGGGCTTCGCGGGGGAAGTGCGGCGTCTTGCCTATGAATGCCAATCTCGGGCACCATGGAACGGAGCGCCTCGATCGAAAGCGAGCCCAATCGCAGGATAACTGGGGGCATGATGGTGCAGTCAACCACGGTCGATTCGAGGCCGTGGTCGGTTGCTTCGCCCTGAAGAATACAATCAATTCGGCCGTCAAGATCTTCTAAGACAGCCTGCCAGGTTGTTGGGCTGGGGCGGCCTGACAGATTTGCCGACGGTGCCGCGACTGGCGTACCGCATGCTTTAAGAAACTCTCTGGCCAGTTTTGCGGACGGCATTCGAACACCGATGGTTTCGAGGCCGGCCGTCGCGATCAGCGGTACACGGGACGTCTTTGGAACAACGAGCGTCAAAGGCCCGGGAAAGAACGCCTCGATCAGGGCGCTGGCATCGATCGAAATCTCAGCCGCGAGCAACTCGATCTGGCCACGCTCGCTGATATGCGCGATCAATGGATTGTCCGGCGGCCGTTGTTTTGCTTCAAATATCCTGGCGACCGCATCAACATTGAATACGTCGGCCCCGAGTCCGTAAACCGTCTCGGTCGGGAATGCGACTATTCCGCCCGATCGAATAAACTCGGCTGCCTCGGCAATAGATCTTGTTAAAACCGTTGTCATCTTTCGCGGCAGAACTTGTTGTTCTGCAAAAGTACAAACTAAACAAGCCGGATGCTGTCCGCAAAAGCCGACGCATGTTTTGCTTCTTTTCGTGGCTTTATTTAGTGAGTCTCGTGGCAATGGACAACGATCCCGACCACGAATTTTACGAAACAAAGGCACGAGGATCACGAAAAAGAAGTGTGTCAGCCCAACTGAAGGACAGAACTAAAAAACAACATTGTTTCCTTATGTTTATATGTGTGTTATACTCTTTTCGGCTGTTCTAGCGCGAATAGCCTCCATTCACCCTCACCAAGCTTAATTCAACCTTCTCCTTTCGAAATAGACAAACCACGAGATCAAGTATGTCGAAAAAGGCTCTTGCCGTTGAGCAGGAGAACGCTGTCTGGATCGTCGATGACGATGTGCTCATTGCCCGCGTACTTAGCCATTGGCTGATGCAGCGTGGGTTTGAGGTCGAGATCATCAAAAACGGCCGTGATGCCATAGAAACCATGGCTGTCAGCCGCCCTCCTAAGCTTGTTCTGCTCGATATTATGATGCCATTTGCGGATGGTTTTGAGGTGCTGTCACGGCTGCGCTCGACAAGATCATGGAAAAAAGTGCCAGTTATCATGCTCACGTCCAAATCCAGCGAAGCAAGCGTCGTCCAGGCATTTGAAGGCGGTGCCGACGATTACGTGACCAAACCATTCAAGCTGCCTGAACTGATGGCACGAATGAATCGCCTGATGAAGTAATCGCAATGAAGAGAATAGTTTTGCTCCTCTTTCTATTGATATTGGGTCAAGCGGCAACTGTTTTCGGCCAATCGGAAACGACAGCCAGTCCGGCCGCCGATGAAAACACGGCTGCGCCGGCGGGTGAGGATCCGCCGAAATACGAGGTCCAGCTGCAATACTCGCAAGAATCGCTGACACGCGGCCTGGGAACGTGGCGGACGGCGTCGTTGTACTTTGAACGTAGGTTCAACGACCGTCAGATCGTCTGGACAACATTTCGCGCAAGCGAACGAAATTCGATCCGCGATCAGGAGGTCGCGGCCGGGATCTATCGTCCATTTGGAAAGAAATGGGCCGTTACGGCCGAGGGCGTATTCAGCCCAACGCACCGCTTCGCTGGTAAGTTCTCGGTAATGGCTGAGGCAGAGCGAGTTCTTAAACACGGCTTCGTCGCCCATGTCGGGACCAAGTATACGGCCTATAACACCGTGAAGGCAGCATCCGTCTATGGAATTGCAGAAAAATACTGGGGCAACAATCGGGCCGCGTATACGCTGTACCTGACTGATCTATCAAACGCCGGTATCGCTCCGACACATCGAATACAGTACAACCGCTACCTGAATGATGCCCGAAACAGCATTGGTGCCACCGTCACGTGGGGCCGCGAGCATGAAAATCTCGGGCCGCAGCTTGGTGTTCTGCGGTCAAATACTT
>JADYZI010000152.1 GCA_020853255.1 Acidobacteriota bacterium | reverse complement strand
GTGTCGCCGGCGATTCGCGTCACGCAATTCACATAATGCCCATAACTAAACTCTTCCTGATCCGACACGGCCAATCCGCCGGAAACGCCGAAGGCCGTTTTGGCGGCCACGGCCCGACGCCGCTTTCAGAACGCGGCCGCTGTCAGGCAAATGCTACGGCCGATGCAATGGCGAAAGAGGGCATCAACGCGATATTCTCAAGCGACCTCGACCGCGCCGTGCAGACGGCCGAACCGCTTTCGAAACTGCTGAAGATCCCGATCCTTACGACAAAGGCCTTTCGCGAACGACATGTTGGCGTGCTTGAGGGGCTGACCTTTGACGAATCAAAGGCTCAATATCCAAAGGATTACTTTGCCCTGGTGAACCGCGACATTCACCATGTGATCACAGGCGGCGAAAGCTATCGTCACCTGCTCCGCCGTGCAACGGGCGAGCTGTGGGAAATACTCCGCAACCATCAGGGCCAGCGGATCGCCATTTTTTCACACACCGGCGCGATCTGCTTTATGACGCTGCATTTGATGGGGGCGATCCACCGCTCAACAAAAAAGACCCCGTGGCTCGTTACCTCAAACTGCGGCGTCAGCCGCTTTGAGATTCGCGGTCGAAACAATATCCGCGTCAGTGCCCTCAACGACACCCGCCACCTTGCCGAAATAACCGGCAACGACGCCTTCGCGGCCCGCTGAACCCTAAACATCTGCACAAAAAAGGGCCGCGCCCGAAAGCACGGCCCGTATCACTGAATTATCCGGCCTTAGAAAGAATATCGAAGGCCAAACTGCATTCGACGCGGTACGCCCTGGATGTCGGTAAAGATCTTGCCGAAATCACTGGTTGCCTCGCCAATATCGGAATCCTGCTGGAGCCCCCAAGTGGAGCGGGTCAGGTTTCCGTTCTGTCCATCGAAATACTGATAGTTGAAGACATTGATCACTTCCCAGCGGAACTGCAGCTTGTGGCCTTCGCTCCACGGCATAGTGAAAGACTTCGACAATCCGAGGTCAAGCGTTGAATAGCCCGGCAGCCGCATAGCGTTACGATCGCCCGTTTCACCCGGCCGAGCATTCCGCCACGCGTTGTAGGCCGCTTGCGGATCACCAAAAGCGTTCTGCGTGTTGCGGTTCACTTGGATCGGAACATTTCGCACGCGAACACCGCTAGACTGTGCATTCCAGTTCGTTGCCCACTGGGCCGCGTCAAATGGCGATATCGCCGGGAGTCCGGTGTTCCACCTCGCGATACCCGACAACTGCCAACCGCCGATCAGAGCATCCGTAAATCCGTTCAAATCGCTGAACCAGTGCTTTCCTTGCCCGAACGGGAGCTGGAAGATGAAATTCGCGTTAACACTGTGGCGAATATCAAAATCGGAAACCGAGTAGTTATCCTGCGGCCGCAACGGATTCAGAATAAACTGCGAACCGTATGAACCTCCGGTTTGAAGCCCTGATGCATTGTCAAACGACTTGGCCCATGTGTAATTGATGTCATAGGTCAATGTGTCACCCAAACGCTGACGCAGCGTAAAGGTGGCACCGTGATAATCAGACTTGGCGGCGGAGCTGAACGCTGAGAACGCGGCGTACTGCGGGTGGAAGAACAGATTGCTCCATGCTCCCGCACCGCTGTAGTCATCATCCAGCGCAGATTGAACGAACGTCCAATCAAGAATGTCGTAACCATCCCTTGCGACCATGTAATAGACCGCCTGCGTAGGCGTCATGGCCGCATAATCCGTATCATCCCAAAATACCGCAAGACTTGCCCCGGCATTCGGGAAGAAGTGATTGAAGTACGGGATATTCGGTATTGCCGAAAGCGGCGTATCCGCCGCCCGAAGCGTGTGAAGCATTCCCGCCGCTGTGTACCAGTCCATTCCCGTACCCGGGTCAACCAGATCGTTGAGTGCCATCACATCGCGGGCGGCAAGCAAATTCCTTGCTTTTCTGCCGAGATACGAAGCCTCAAGATACAATCCGCCAGGCAGCTTACGGCCGTACGAGAAATTCCAGGTATAGTGCTTTGGCGTCTTGATCGTGGCGTCAAGCGATGACTCGATCCGCTGGGCCTCATCTGCCGGCGTTTGGAAGCCCTGGGCCGGCGAAAGCGGGACATACGGCAATCCACGGATCTGCTGGCCCAATCCGGTAAATAACGGGCCGCAGTTCGGGGGGCCTCCAGGCATTGACGGGGCGCAGTTGGTGATGTCGAAGCTGTTCGCGGCTACCGCTATTTCCTCAGTAAAACCGATGGTCGACAATCCGCTAAAGCTGACCGCAAGCTGACCTCCGAAGTGATCGGACAGAATGCGGAATCCGCCCCTGAACACCGACTCGCCGTTCTTGCCAAAGAGATTTCCAAGAAAACCTGATTTGAAACTTGGCGACCAGGCGGCCGAAATACTCGGCTGCCAGTTCTTCCAGTCCATTTTATAGAACCCGGGGCCGCTATTTGCCGGGCCGCCGCGCTCGAACGTTATCAGGTCATTGAGGGCTATGCCCTGTGCCGCCGCGGCCTTGCGGCGTTCAAAGAAATCACCCAGCGGTTCCGTCGGAACGACCTGGAACCCTGTCTTCTCATAGACTGGCCGGCTCAAACCATAACGGACCCCAAGGGTGAGGGTCAGGTCGCGCCGAAGTTTCCACGCATCCTGAACGTACAGATCATATTCCTCTGTCGCAAAATTTCTGTCCGTCGGCGTTCCCTGGTCCAGTGGATTGCCGTCGATATCGAACGTGTAGCTTCCGCTGTAGTCCGAATATCGTCCGATCAGGGCGGCGGCCGTATTTTGGATAATGGTCCGCTGCGACCGGGCGAAAGAATAGCCGCTGCCCGACACCGCCAGGTCAAGAACGCGGCCGGAAAGGTTGTAGAACGAAGGGTTCGTGATCGCCGTATCATAGGCGCTTGCGTAGTCCAACCGCTTGTTCCTGATGACGCGAACGTTTCCGCCAAACCGCCACGTATGGTTTCCCTGGATCCAGGTAAAATCATCCGTGATGTTATGCGTGGGCGTTATTCGGCTCAAGGTGCGGGTGAAAGCCAACGGTTGAAAGACAAACCGGAAGAAGATCGTGTTATCTGTCGAATCACCCGTAGTGCTGAATGCCTGGCGGGTGAAACCATACCTGAAGTTGTTGACCATATTGGCGCTGATCGCCCAATCGTGCCCGGCAACCATGCCCCACGGGTGGTCCCAGCTCGTGCCGGCCGGCGTGTCAGGAAACTGAGAAGTGCCGGTCAAATGGTCACGCTGGAAATTGGCCCGGAAATAAAGTGACTGACTATCGGTCAACTTATAGTCCAGACGCGTGATGTGCGTATTCTCTTCGGTGTCCGTCGGAGAATTGAAACGGTAGCCGCCGGTATTGACGCCATCGCCGACCGTGTCGTCGTTTACCGGATATCTCTGGGCTGCGGACGCAAGGAACTGCATGGCGATAGGGTTTATACCAACTTCTGAATAGATGGTGTTCAGTTCAGCAAGCCCAATTGAACAAAGACCGCCCGTGCAACTTGGTCCCGATCCGGAGAACCGAAGGATACCTTGGCCGACATGGGCCATTGGCACGGTGCGCACGACCGAAACGCCTTGCTGCTGCCGCTGCCCCTCATAGGTGTAGAAGAAAAAGAGCTTGTCCTTTATGATCGGCCCGCCGATCGATCCGCCAAAAATGTCACGAGCCAGGCTTGGACGCGGAGCCTTTTCCTCACCCGCCTTGAACAAGCCGCTCTGGACAACGAATTCGTCCGGCGTGTACACCCCGGCCGAATTGTTGAAAAAGTTGTTCGCGGAAAACGCGGTCGGGCGGTAGAAATAAAAGAGTGAGCCGCGGAAATTGTTCGTGCCGCTCCGGGTGATCAACGAGATCTGAGCACCCGACGACCTGCCCTGGCTGGCATCGGGGTTCGAGGTTGTAATTCGAAACTCCTCGACCGATTCGGCCGTGGCCCGGAGCACAGTGTCCTGCGAGGTTTGAAATTGGCCGGTTCGTCCGCCGTTCTGCTGATCGTTTATGTCAACCCCGTCAAGCAGTACGTTAGCCTGGTCGCTTCGGCCGCCGGCAACATATCCTTCGCGAGTGACACCCGGCTGAAGGCTCAAAAGGTCCGCAACGCGGCGAAGGTCGGTCGGCAGCTGGGTGATCTGCTGCGGAACAAAGTTGTTGCCCAAACTTGCGTCCTGCGTGTTAATGACCGATTCGATCGTGTTTGACGTAACATCGACAACAGCCGTAACATCGCCTGGCTCAAGAGCAAGATTGACCTCGATCGGCGAATCAACCAGCGCTTTGACATTTGAGTTTACAAGCTTCTTAAAGCTCGCCGCCTCGACCTCCATGCGATACGTAGCGGGTGGAATGCCAGGGAAGCCATACTTTCCATCGGCACTGGTCGTAACCGACCGGCTGAATCCGGTGTCCGGATTAGAGATCCGGACCGTCGCACCGGGCACAGCGGCAGACGCCTGGTCAGTGATAGTGCCGCTTATTCCGCTGGTGCCCGCCTGCCCAAAGGCGCTTCCGGCCAGGAACAAGAACAATACGGCAGCCGTCAGAAACGCGGCGGAGCCAGTATTCCTTATCTTTAACATAGATCCTCCTAATGGTAATTAGCAGAGCAGTCCAACATCTAGATTTGCCATTCGACCGCCAAGAGACGCATTTTTCGTTCCAATACCGCAGAAATCAGCAAAGCACAACGTTTTCAATGGTTTACTGGACGTGTTACAGGCTGATTTACCCGGCAAATACATCAATTTTTTGAATTTTAGATCACTTTTTTGGAAAAGTTTTCTCGAATTATACATAGTTTCGCTGAACACTCAAACGCAGGACAGCCTTGACGGCGGCCGCGCCGGCCCCGGCGGCGGTAACTATTGTCGGCGCACTCTGGTCCGCTACATCGCCCGCCCCGTACACAGCTGCCCCGATAACCCGATAGTCACGATCCAAGCGAAGATAGCCGTTCGGCCCTGACCCGGCAACGCCCCGGATAAGCCCGCTGTTCGGTTCGACGCCGATGCGGATCAGAACAAGGTCCACAGAAAGACTATGGTGGCCCGACTTGCGATCATGGACCGTTATCTCCTTGACCGATCCACTGCCGCTGATCTTTTGCACAGCAGAATTGAAAACGAATTCGATCGAGGGCACGGCCGACGCCGCGTCAGTAAATTCGCGGCGTGCACTGAACTTATCCCGCCGATGTATGACATAGACCTTTTTTGCGTATTTGGCGAGGATCAGAGCGTTCTCAAGGGCGGCGTCGCCGCCGCCGATGATGGCGACGGTCTTGCCGCGGGCGAGTTCCCTTTCTTTGGAACCGGATTCGATCACGCCGCGTCCGGCGAATTCTGTTTCACCGGGAATGTTCAGCCTTCGCCGGCGGACGCCGCTTGCCAGAATTACCGCCTGGGCCTGGAAAAGATTTCCATCGGCGGTTTTTACGAACTTTCCCTTCGGATCTATCTTAACAACCTCGGTTCCAAGACGGATATCGACGCTGGAACTGTTTGCCGATTCGAGAAAGCGGTCACGCATTTCCCTGCCATTCTCTGTTCGCAGGCCGGGATAATTGGTGATCGGGTTATATATGCTGAGAAGCTGCCCGCCGGCCTCAGAATTTTTCTCGAGTACGACCGCATTTAGCCCCAGATCCTTGCACCAGATCGCCGCCGAGATACCCGCCGGGCCGGCCCCGATTATGATCACATCCAGATCTTGTTCGCGCTCGCTCATGTTGGGCTTAACTATTACAGAATATTGCAGTTTTTGTCATCAGGAATTACCAAATTTTGTCACAATTCCGCGAATTGGATAAGCGGGGAACTTTTTTCGGTCCGCCGCGGCCAAATGCCAAACCGTTGTCTATTCAATAGTTTAATCACTTTTTCGCCAGGGCGGGCAAATGGCCGGTTGTGGCACCGGTTTTGCTAATTGTCGGGGCTTCGCGCCTGATCTATCTTCGGCGTAAGGCCTCTTACATTCCTTCTAGACCTGCTGAAAAGCTCCAATTCAAAATCTATATGAGACTAGAACTCGAACAGAACCATACCCATTTGGGTTTTGCCGGGGAAGTTGCGCCGGATACGGCCGCCGGGGACCGGACAGCCGAGGCCGCACATCATCTTCGTGAAGGCATCAGGGCCGCACAAACCGGCAATCGCGGAGCGGCTCGGACGGCCCTGCTTCAGGCGGCGCAACTTGACCCGCAAAGTGAAAGCGCATGGATGTGGCTCTCGTCGATAAGTGAATATCCCGAAGAACTTTTGGCCTTCTTGACAAATGTTTTGGAGATAAATCCGCTTAACGCCCGTGCGCTTGAATGGTCCACGGCCACCAAGACGCTGCTTGCAAAGAATCTTGTCCAACGCGGGATCGATGCGGCAGAAGCGGGCCAGAACGATCTTGCGGCCCAGCATTTCAATCAGGCACTGGAATACGACGAAAAGAATTCGATGGCGTGGCTTTGGCTTGCGTCGATGTGCGAGTCAACAGAAGGAAAGCTTTCGTATCTTGAGAAGGTCCTGGAGTTTGACCCTGAGAACGAGACAGCCAAAGCCGGCCACCAGGCGGCAAAGAACAGTATTAGAGAAGGCCTGCTCGCCGAGGCACGCTCGGCCGCCGTCAGCGGCAACAGCGCCTCAGCCAACGAACTGCTCGACGCCGTGATTGCGGAAGAACCTGACGCCGAGGATGCATGGGTGCTCAAATCGCACATTGCCGTCGGCTTCGACGAAAAGATCGTCGCATTCCGCCGCGTGCTTGAGATCAACCCTGAAAATAATGTCGCCCGGGCCGGCCTTGAATCACTGACCGCGATCATGGACGCCGTCGGCGCCGCCGCTCCCGCCGTTGCCGAGCCTGTTGCAGCCGCGGAACCGGAACAGGCGGCCGAGGTCGAACCAGAATCATTCACGGCCCCAGCTTTTGAAGAGGAATATCAGGAAGAAGGCATATTTGACGCTCCGGTTGCGGATGAATCTCCGTTTGAATCGCCAGCTCTTACCGAAGCCGCCGCGGAGACGGAACTCAGTGAAACCGCTGAGCCGCCATTTGACAGTTTTGCGAAAGAACCAGTTGTCGATCACAACGGCACAATGCTGATGACGACGTCTGATCTTGGTTTTGTCCTGGATGACGTTGTCGAAGTTACCGAAGCCCCGTTCGAACAGGTAACGGAAGACGTCTCGGCGGGAGCGGCCGTTCATGAGGTCATAGAAGACGAGGCCGAGCTTCAGCCTGCGGCCTACGGATCAGAATACGCAGCACCGGCCGAAGAAGAGCTCTTATCACCGGAGCCGGAAGAGATCACGTATGAACTAGCTTCAGAAACACCGGACCCTGGGCCGGACGATGAGGCATCGGAGGAAAGTGACGGCCTTTGGGATGCGTTTGTCGATCCTGACCCGACGGAAGAATTGTCCGTTTTGGACGCCTCCGCTGAGTTTAACGGCCAGATCCCTGAATTCTCGAATGAAATTGAGGAATTTACCGACGATGCCATCTCGGTCCCAATGGGCAACCCGTTCGATGCCGACAAATTCAAAAGCGAACCGTCATCGTACGATACCGTTATCTCGGTCAGCCCGGAAACTTATGATGCGGTCAAGGACGAGGTTCCAGTCTCGGGCGACGAACCGTTCAACGGCACGTTCTTCAATGTTCCGTTCGACAATACACTATATTCAGGCACCATCCCGATGCCTGAGAACGGACTTGATCCACTGGTTCAAGCAAGCTCTACAGGGTTTGAAACGCGCATTGCGGCCCCTTCCGCCGAGCCGCTGCCTGTCAGCACAACCACGCAGTGCCCGTTCTGCAGTACTGAGAATGACGTCCAGGCGATTGCCTGCAACGGCTGTCTCGCAGTCTTGACGCTAGCCGACCTGGAACTTATTCTCGCCAATCATCACGCCGACAAAGACCTGCTTGCTCGCGCTGTGGTCCAGTTAGAATCAGAAAGGTCTGCCCGGCAACTAACCGAAGCTGAATTGACGACGCTTGGAATTGGCCATCTAAACCTGCGCAATCTTCAGGAGGGCCACGCTTATCTTCTTGAGGCTGCGCAAAAGAACCCGGACAATGTCGTACTCTCAAGTCAGGCGAACGCTCTCCTTATCCGCCTTGAAGAAATAAGACAGCAGTCTGCGACCCATGAGTCAATGGTCAAGGGGAAAACGATCCTTGTGGTTGACGACAGCCCAACGGTTCGCAAGCTTATCGCCGGCAAACTCGAGAAATCGGGCCACGCGGTTGTTTGCTGTGGTGACGGCATCGAAGCAATGAGCCACCTTTCAACGCTCAGGCCTGATCTGATCCTGCTCGATATTACGATGCCGCGAATGGATGGATACCAGGTCTGCAAACTCATCCGCGGTGACGCTGAGACCAAAGACACGCCGGTCGTGATGATCTCAGGTAAGGACGGCTTCTTCGATAAGGTCCGCGGCCGAATGGCGGGCTGCTCGGGCTACATAACGAAACCGTTCGGGCCTGAAACGCTTATGAAGGCTGTCGAATCCTACCTAAACCCTGAAGCCTGATCCCCGCCTCGCGAAAATAACATGACCTTTTTTGACGGACCCACACCCGAGCTCGCCGCCGAAACAGGCGGCGAGCATAGCCCGGACCCTTTCGTTGAGAAGTTCGTTTCTTTCGAACTCGGCGACGAGCTGTGCTGTGTTACCGCTATCGGCGTAGCTGAGGTGGTGCAGCCGTTTGCGGCGGCCGCAGTACCAAATTCGCCGGCCTGGCTTCTGGGCCTCGGCGCGTATCGCGGTGAACCGGTCGCCGTGATCGATCCTAGGATCATTGCCGAACCCGGCTCCGAAAACCGGGGCAAGGCAAAAATTCTTATCTTCAAAAGCCGTCCCGACGAGGCACGGTTCGCACTGCCGGTTGATTCGCTCCGCGAATTGATCAGCGTTCCGGCCAGTGAATTGGCCGAAAGCACAATGAACGGCCTTCCGCTCGAGATCGAGCATGAAGGCCAACCGGTAAGATTCATTGACCACGAACGCCTTTTTGAAGGATTGCATGGAGGACGGAATTGAGCGAGCAAGCGGCTGTTATGGAACGAAGATCGGTTGAGTCTCGAGAATACACGCTCCGGGGCAAGTTGTGGATGATGGTTGTCCTGCTCGGTGTCGTCAACTGCGTTTGCGGCGGCGCGATCTTTCTTGTGTCTTCCCTTCTTAGCTCCGCGGCCTGGATCCCGGTCCTCATTACGGTATTCGTTTCTACTCTCACTACCGCCGGCTTTGCGTGGCTCATCTCGAACGACGTACTGCGGCCGCTTGACAGGCTGAACCTGCTTGCTAAAAGTATCGAGCGCAGCCCTGGCATGTCGGTACCGCATACGACTGGAGCGGTCGAGACCGACGATCTGCTTCATACGATCAGCCGGGCTTCCCGCCAGTTAACAAACTTTGTCGATCTGATGGATGAAGTCACATCCGGCAACACAAAGATCGCGCTTGATCCGCTTGCCCACTCCGACCGCCTTAGTGAGAGTTTCCGCAAGCTCGTCGCAAAAGTTACCGATTCCATTGACGCAAAGGCCGAGCTTGATCGACTGCAGCGGGCGATCAACCAGATCTCGGGCGAACTGACCGGATTGCAGCGCGGCGAGGCGGTAAGGATAAAGAACGAATTTGAGGGCACCAAAACGATAACGGACGCGCTCCGCTTCCTAATTGAACGGCACGCGGGAATGACCCGCGCCGTTAGCTCGAACGCTTCGGAACTAAGATCGCTTGCCGGTGAGACGCGAAACCGCTTGACCTCGGTGATGGACAAGGACGCCGCACGCGACCGGCTTTTAAAGAAAGTATCGGCCGGCCTGATCGAGTCCGGTGCCGCGGCTGAGACGGCCGTGCGTGATCTGACCAATTCACTCGGCTCGGTCCACGAGGTTCTTGATCAACTGGACCAGCCTGGTATGCAGCCCGAAGAAAGCGCGGCGGCCCAAACGGCGATCCGTCGGCAATTCGACGCCGCATTACACAAACTGCGTGGCGTCGGCGAGCAGTCCCTGGCGATCACGCATGTGGCAAAGGCCGTTCAGGACCTTGCGAAACGTTCCAACATGATCGCTCTTAACTCGTCAATTCAGGCAAATGATGAAAACTCTGCGGGACTCGCCGCACTTACGCATGAGATCACCTCGTTATCTGACCGCGCGGAAAAGGCGAATAAGGCGATCGCCGGGATTGGAGATTCGATCGTCCGCGATGTGACCGAGGCGAATGCGTCGATCCAATGGCTGACCGCCGAGGTAAGCAAATTTGCCGCCCGTACAGCCAATGCGGAGGAATCGATCGGGTTTGTGCGGGAAACACTTCTGCCAATGACCGAGATCGCGGCACGCGTAAAGGCCGAAGCAAATGAGCGCTCCGTCATTGGCGAACGGCACAACAAGATGCTTGAGGACTGTTCCGTACGGTCTGAGGAAGTAACGGAAGAGCTTCGGTCGTGTGAAGCGAATTGTGTGATGCTCCAGCACCCGCTGGACGCCATTCGCGAGGCCGTTGGAAGCAGCAAGCAGGTGCTTACACCGATAACTAACGATACCGGCCACTCCGTCGAGAATGGCGGAAACGGAAATCATGCGGCGGCGCGGGAGCTAATAACACTCGCCGGGGAGAAATAGACCACAATGGAAAACCCGCTCTGGAGCATAGCTTCAAAAGCCGCCTCTGTTATGGCGTGCCTTCTCCTGGTTGCAGGCGCAACGCTTGTTGGCGCCGTTTATCTCGGCCTGTCCGACAGTAGTTTTATAGCGGTTGTCGCGACAGTGGCCGCCGCTTTGGTCGCAGTATTTGCGCTTGTTGCGTCTCAATTCGACAATGCAAGGCTGGTCCGTCGTCAACAGGCGGCCGTCGAAGCGGCGAATCTTCTGTCGCAAGGCGTACTGCTCGAAAAGGGCGGCGATTGCGAACTTCTCTCTTCACTTCAGATGGTCTCTGACTATTTGAAAGAAAGGGCAAAGCTGGCACGCGAAGTAGCTGAAGGCCGGGCCCGCGACCATTTCACCGCGCTTTCAGATGGCGACGAGCTCGGCTCGGCAATGCAGGAGCTGATCGCAAGCCTCCGCAACTCAGTCGAGACCCAAGGCGCCCGCGAACGGCTTCACGAGTCTATTGTGAAGCTCCTGGACGACGTTTCAGGTATCGCGGAAGGCGATCTCACCGTGCACGCAGAGGTTGGTGCCGAGCTGACCGGAGCGGTCGCCGATGCGTTCAACTCGATGACGGAAAACTTGCGACGCCTGATCCGCCAGGTCAAACAGATCACAAAACAGGTCGGTGCCTCGACCGGCTCGATCAGCGAAACCACTGAGCAATTGGCGCGTGGAAGCGTAGCCCAGGCATCGCAGATCGCACGAACGACCGCCGCGATGACAAAGATGGCAGCACAGATCCAGGAAGTTTCGCAAAATGCGGAATTGTCGTCAAAGGTAGCGTCCGACTCGCTGAATAAAGCGCGTTCCGGCACGGCGGCGGCCGCCGACAACATCAACGCAATGCGCTGTGTGCGCAAGCAGGTCCAGGAAACCTCAAAGCGCGTCAAGCGCCTTGGTGAAAGATCGCAGGAGATCGGGCAGATCGTCGCCCTTATCGATGAACTCTCAGACCGCACAAGCCTTCTTGCACTGAACGCTTCGCTGCAGGCCGGAGCAGCCGGCGAAGCGGGTGCTGCCTTTGCATCTGTGGCGGAAGAGGTCGAGCGGCTCGCCGAGCGTTCCAATCGGTTGACGCGGCAGATATCTTCCCTGACCCAGACCATCAATATCGAGACCAAAGATGTTGTGGCGTCGATGGAAGATACGATACGCGAGGTTGTAATTGGCTCGGCCCTTGCGGACAAGGCGGGCCAGTCGCTTGTCGCGATCGAAACAACATCGACCAAACTTGCGGACCTTCTGAAGTCGATCTCCGATTCATCAAAATATCAGGCAAAAAGTGCTGAGGACATCTCAGGTGCAATGGACAATATTTTGGAAGTGACGGGAATTGTTGAGACCGGCTCGCGACGGGCCGCTGAATCCGTCCGGTCGCTCGTCGGCCTGGCAGAAACGCTTCAGAGCTCAGTCTCTCCGTTCAAGCTGCCGATCGAATCGATGCCGCACGGCGCGGGCGCTTCATCGTCCGATTCGGCGTTCGTAAACTGATCCATACCGGCCCCTATACCCACAATGGAATCAAACCAGAGAACCACATTTATCGACGAGGCAGAGCGAAAGCTCCGGATGGTCCGGAACATCATCCTCGTAAGCCGCCAGGAGGGCAGGCCGACAGCGATCGACCTTGCCGGAACCGTTTCTTTGCTTTGCCGCGAGGCAGGACGACTGGAACTAGGCTCCATCGTCGCCGTGCTTGAAACGGTCGAGGCCGATTGCGCCGAACTCTCAAACCCCGATCGTCCGATAAGCGATGCCGAAGCCCGGGCGATGCTCGATATGATCGCCTATGCAGAAGCCGAAGTGGTAAAACTCAGGTTCAGCCACGACGACCGGGATCTTGGCAGCTTCGTGGACGAATCATTTGATGTCCTGATCGGCCCGCAGGAGAAATCCGAAATTGTCGCCGAAGAGGCGGTCGAAGTAAACGTCGAAGAGGCCGTTGTAGAAGAGGACGAATTCGAACCCGATGCGGAAATGCTCGAGATCTTTTCGATGGAAGCGGACGAGCTGCTGACAAATATCGAATCGAATCTTGCCAGGCTTGCAGCGGCCCCCGCCGACCGCGAGGCGTTGTGGGAGATACGGCGCCATGCTCATACATTCAAAGGTGCCGCGGGCATAATCGGCCTAAAGAAACCATCCAGTCTCGCTCACCGGATCGAGGACCTGCTCGATCGTCTTGCGCAGAACGAAGCGTCGGGCAATTCAAGCATCGTAGAACTCATTTCCGAGGCAGCCGTCTGCCTGAGGGCGCTTACGGCCGGAGATTCGACACCTGGGACGGCGGCCCGGACGGCGGCGGTCTATGCTGCCTTTGACAGGGCGATGTCGTCCGTTGCCGAACCAGCCGCCGCAGTTATCGAACAAGCGCCGGTCGAGATAACTGAACTGCCGCAGCCCGCCGAAGTTCTTTTACAGCCGAGTGTCACGGCCGAGACGACTGCGTTCCATACGGCGATGCCGACCGAAGAAACCTTGGCTCCGGCCGCGGACCCCGCATCCGCAAGGCGGCCGATCGTGCGTGTTTCAATAAACCGCCTGGACAATCTGGTTCGTACCGCTCGCGATCTTGTTGTCAGCCGCTCTGCTGTTGAGCAGCGTATGGCCGGCCTTGATGCCCAACTGGACGCACTTGTGAAAACCACCCGGCGGCTTCAGGCCGCGCACGCAAAGATCGAGAACGACTTCGAAGCGTCAATGCTCCGTTCATACGTCCCGCGGTTGTTTTCACGTCCGGGGATATCGTCGTCGAACGGTAATAACCTGGACATCGAATCCTTCAAGCCCGATCAATTCGATTCGCTTGAATTCGACCGTTATACGGATTTTCACGAAAGCACCCGCGAATTATCTGAGTCAATACAGGATTGCTTCTCGATCGGCACTTCACTCGAGGCCCTGAAGGCATCGCTCGAAACTGTCATCGAGGACCAACGCCGCCTGATCGAAGAGACCCAGGAAAAGGTGATGCAGATCCGCCTTATCAAATTTGATTCTCTTGCGACACGGCTGCAGAGGGCGGTAAAGGTCGCCTGCGAAGAAGAACGCAAGGATGCCGAAATTGTTCTGGAGAATCCGAACGCCGAACTCGACACGGATGTGCTGGACCTGCTGGTCGAACCGTTGATCCACTTGATCCGCAATGCTGTCGTTCACGGCATTGAGCCGCCGGAAACGCGCCGCTTGCTCGGAAAGCCCGAAATTGGGCGGATAGCAGTTTGGGTCGCGAACCAGGAAACGCACATCGAGCTAAAGGTTTCTGACGACGGCCGCGGGATCAACTCGGCCGCTCTGCGTGCACGCGCCGCGGAAGCAGGTATGCTTAAGACAGAAGATCCCGATCGCGGTACTGACCTTATCTCCCTGCTTGCCCTGCCGGGGTTAACGACCGCCGCAAAACTGACCATGAACGCTGGCCGCGGCGTTGGCATGGGTATCGTCAAGGAAAGCGTGGCGGCACGCGGCGGTACGCTAACGGTCGAAACGGCACAGCAGATGGGGACGACCTTTACCATCAAAGTGCCGCTTGCATTTGCCGTTACCGAGGCATTGCTTGTCCGGTCCGAGAGGAAAATGGCCGCGGTCCCGTTCAAGACCGTAAAGCGAATAGTCGAGATCGCGCCGGCTGATCTTCGATGGGACGGGCCAAACGCCGTGGTCGAAATGTCGGCGGGTGTCCATCCTGTATGCTGGCTCTCAGATCATTTTTCGCACAAACGGCATGATGGCCCAGGCCTGCTGAACGCATTGCTTATTGAAACGGACGATACGCATTTCGTGCTGATCGTCGATGAAATTCTAAAAACGGAAGAAGTGGCCGTAAAACCGCTTGGCAAACCGCTTGATCGGGTGATCGGCGTCATGGGTGCGGCTATCCTGGGTAACGGCGATGTTGCCCCGGTGCTTGATGTATCCCAACTTGCGGCGGCGGGGCCGCGACAGCCGGCGGAAGCACCAAGAAAGCATGAGCCTGTAGAAAAGAAAACGGTCGTCCTGGTTGTTGATGACAGCCCAAGCGTCCGGCACATGACCTCGAAAGTGGTTACCGCCGCCGGATGGACCGCCCTTACCGCAAAGGACGGCGTTGACGCTCTGGAAGTAATGGGCAGCGCCGACCAATTGCCCGACGTTATCCTGAGCGACGTTGAGATGCCGCGAATGGACGGATATGAACTGGCCGCGGCGCTAAGGGTGCACGAAACTTTCCGCGAGATTCCGCTCGTATTCATCACTTCAAGAGCAGGCGACAAACATCGCGAAAAGGCAGAAGAACTTGGGGTCACAGAATATCTTACCAAGCCGTTCCTCGACGCCGAATTGATCGACACGGTCGAACGGCTGGCCCTCGTACCAGTCCCGGCATAACACAGAACCGGCTGGATCTTACTTCACGGGCGGTTTGCTTGGCCTGATCTCTACCTTGCTCGGTAATGCGCGCGGGTCCATTCGCAAAAGGTCCAGCGTCACCTGTGCAATGTCCGACGGCTGAAGCTGCCAGGCCTTTTCATCGCTTGGCGAATCTCCGCCGAAATACGTGTTGACACTGCCGGGACAGATGCAGCTGACCTTTATATTGTCCTGACGGACCTCCTGCATAAAAGCTTCGGAAAAACCGTTCAACCCGAATTTTGAAGCATTATAGGCGGCCATGCCCGGATGTGCGTACTGCCCCGCCAGTGACGAGATATTGATGATATACCCGCCGCCGCGCTTTCTCAGATAAGGGATCGCGTGATGGCAGGAATAGAAAACACCGAACAGGTTCGTTTCCAGCGTTTGCCTGAATTCGGCTGAGGTCGTCTCTTCGACTGTTTTTCCAAAATAGCCGACGCCGGCATTGTTGATCACAATATCGACACCACCGAAAGCCTGGGTGCAGTGCTCAAAGATCATCTTCACGTGCTCTTCATTCCGCACATCGCATGAGACAGCTTCTACCTTGCCAAGCGGCAGCAGCTTCTCAGCCGCCGCCTGCACACCCTCGCGCCCGCGGCCGCAAAGAAGCACACTGGCCCCTTCTTTCACCAACGCCTCGGCAATGGCGTAACCAATACCTTTTGTCCCGCCCGTAACGATGGCGGCTTTTCCGGCAATTTCCATTTCGATAATTCCTAATGCAATTTAGATCCTGGCTGCCTGAAGTCGGTCCATTTTTCCTCTGCGGCAAAGGTGACCTTAGGTGACTTTTTCCGTGCGAGCTCCTTCCAGAGAATGGTAATGTTGCCGTCGTTCTCGTCGCGGATCACACGAAATACGATCAAAAGGTCTATACGCCTTTCGAAACCGAAGCTTAAAAACCGCGCGGCCTCGCTGCCTGTTTGGCGGGCCGGGTAATGTTTCTCGACATGGTTGCCTATCCTATAGGCGATCGTTCGAAGTACGAATGTGCTGTTCAGCTGGGGCTCGGCCGAATCAGCATACACGATGCCGCCGCTTTCGACGCCTTTGAAAAGATCAAGGCTCTGACCGCGCGCACCGGCGAACGTCGTCGCAGGGATAAAGTTTGCGATGTAAGCGAGTTTGCCGGATTCGTTCGTTACTGACTCGATCGGGACATTCCCGATATTTGCAAATATCGACTGAGTGAAGAACGAAGGTATCGAAAGCCGGCCGTGGCGCAAGGTCAACATCGGCGACCATCCGGCGTCGGGGAATGTATAGCTTTCGCCGCCAAGTACAAAGTTCTTGCAGTCGCCATCGACCCGTACAAGCCGCTCGTGCAGGCAATCAGAATCGAGAAACAACCGGAAAATTCCTGTCTTTGGCTGGGCAAGGAATGCTTTGTACTGCTCTAGGTCCTGGATATCGGGAGCAAGTAACGCCGCGAGCCGGTTTCGATCCGCAGAACTCATGCTTCGAACCCGATCGCGCGGCAGCCGTGCGGTTGCGCGGGCCTCGCTTTCTGCCCGGCGAAAGTCGGGAGATTCCGGACGGCCGAGATTGCGGTTAAATTCCTCGCGCTTTCGTTCGTTCTCCTGCACCCAGACAGGAAGCGGATTAGAAGGATTTGGCTCCTGGCTTGCACAAATGGCTGCCGTCAGGAGCAGAAGAAACATTGAACTTACGAGTTGGGTCCGACGCCCGATCATAACCGCTCCTTCAGTATCTGATTGACCAGCTTTGGGTTAGCTTTTCCGTTTGACGCTTTCATGACCTGGCCAACAAAAAATCCGAACAGCCTCTCGTTGCCGCCGCGATAGGCCGCGGCCTGATCTTCATTTGCGGCGATCACTTCGTTAACGATCCGTTCGATCTCGGCCGGGTCGGAGACCTGTTCAAAGCCTTTTTCGCTGATCACCGCCGCCACCGTCTTGCCGGACGCGAACATCTCGACCAGCACTTCTTTTGCCTGGTTGTTGTTGATGGCAGCCGAATCAAGCGTCTTTATCAGGGCGGCAAGCTCCTCGGCCGCTACCGGGCTGTCGGCGACAGCCTTGCCGGAATTGTTCAATTCGCGCTGCAATTCTGTCAAAAGAAAATTCGCAGTTATGCGCGGATTGCCGGATGCCTTTGCCGCAGTCTCGTAAAAAACGGCCAGGTCCTGATCGCTGACCATCTGCGAAGCGTCCGCGAATGACAGAGAGTAATCCGACATAAACCTGTCGCGCATCACATCCGGCAGCTCGGGCATTTGCTTCCGCACGTTTTCGATAAAGTCACGCGAAACGGCCAGCGGCTGCAGATCGGGCTCCGGGAAGTATCGATAATCATGGGCGTCTTCTTTTGACCGCATCACACGCGTGCACTGGTTCTTTTCGTCCCACAGACGCGTTTCCTGATCTACCGGTTCGCCTTTCTCGTGCGCTTCGGTCTGGCGGGCGATCTCGAACTCGATCGCTTTCTGCATGAACCGCACCGAATTCAGATTTTTCAATTCTGATTTGTTTCTAAAGCCGGTCTCGCCGATCTTTCGCACCGACACATTCGCCTCGCACCGCAGATTTCCCTTTTCCATATCCGCGTCGCTGGCACCGACCCAGC
>JADYZI010000151.1 GCA_020853255.1 Acidobacteriota bacterium | reverse complement strand
TCTTGAGGCTGAACCACCGAAGGCTTTACCGGCTGATCTGCGTAAAAATGCCGGTCAGCCGTTCAACCAATGAACGCTGACGGCGTTGAACGGCGACTACCGGAGCGGTGTCCGCGGCCCGGCCTGCGTCGCGGATAAGCAGAAGGTCATTGACCGTGTTGCCGCGCGAAAGCAGCAGTTCGCGGCCATCGGCCGACCATGTAAAATTGAATATGCGGCCCGACCGGAAATTCGTTATCGGTACGGCGGCCGAACCATCAAGCGGCTGGCGGTAAACATTCGGCGTGCCGTCCCGCGTGGTCAGAACGGTCAGGTCTTTCCCGTCCGGCGACCAGGCAAATTGGTTCACCAGGTTGTATTCCATATCGTTTTCGATCTTGCCAAACTTGCTGCCTTCCAGTGAAGCAACGAACAGGCGTTTCTGGAATGCCTTGACGTCATAGGCCCCGAACGCGATCCGCTTGCCGTCCGGCGATATACGCGGATTGAACACGCTTCCGCCGTCTCGCTCATACAGCATCTCGGCCGTACCGCCTTCGATCGGCATGGTCATAAAGACGGAGCGGTCCTCATCGGCTTTCTGCCGCTGGAATATGATCAGCGTGCCATCAGGCGTGATCTGCGGGCTGAAATCAAAGAATGATGAATTCTCTTCGGTCAATTGAACGGGATCCGTTCCGTCGGCATTCACGCGCCAGATCCTGGATGATCGAGCCCGCTGCCTTACAAAAACAAGATACTTGCCGTCCGGGCTGACGGACGGGACGACAGAAGAACCGGCTTCCTTTAGAAGATCAGCAGTGTTTTTACCGTCACGGTCAGTTCTGAGAAGCTGAAATTCCTTACCCTGCTTGCTCGTAAAGAACACCGTGCCATTTATTGCCTGAGTGATACCGGCGGCACCAAACATACTTCGTCCTTCGCTGGTCAACTCCAGAGCTTCCTTGTTCCCGGGCAAAAAACGCCACAGAGACGCATTGGTCTCGCCCTTCATTGTCACGATGGTCTTGCCGTCGGTCGAAAGGCCAACCTCGGCATAATCGTTGAAATCGTTCGTCACCTGATGGAACTCGATCGCGGGATACGCGGTTCGCCAAACCTGGACCGGAGCCGTCTGCGATTCCCGTCCGGCACAAAGAAAGCCGGAGCCATCCGCAAACCATGCGAAATTACTGACGGTGTAAAACTTGCCGCTATCCAGGGCAGTGAAGGTCTTGCGGTCAAGATCGATCTCGCCGACCGTCATGCTGCTGACGAAACCACCTTCACGTTTTCCGGCGGCCGTAAGTATCCGCCTCCCATCAGGCGACCATGCGGGTTTCGGTGCAAAAAAGTCGAACCCGGCACGTTTTGACCCGATGACCTCTTCCATTTCCAGCGTCGCCGCATCGACCGTAAAAATAAAGTCCTCGCTGCCGGTCGGCGTGTGCCGCATAAATGCAAAACGTTTTCCATCAGGCGAGAATGTGACAGCGCTGTCCACATCTTCGATCAGCTTTTTTGGTGGTCCGCCAAGTGTCGGCACCTGGTAGAGCGTGTTAACGAAAAGATCGCTCCGCGTTTGGCTGTAATAGATCCAATCGCCGTTTGGCGAGAATGTGACGGCTGAAAAATTAAGATTCGTCGCCGGTACGACCGTGAGCAGGCTGTCGTTCGATATCTGCCTGACAACCAGGCTCTGATTGCCGGCGTCGCCGTTGACATAGGCGAGGTATTTCCCATCAGGTGAGATCGCCGGCAGCGAGACTTTTCCGTCCGTACTAACGCGTGAGATCTGCGGCCTGAGAAACGAACCGTCAGCCAAAGGTTCGACCCCGCCGGAATCGTACATGGCAAACCCAGCCATGGCCAGTATGACAAAAACAACGGCTGCCAAACTTCTCCAGAGCCATCGGTGCCCGTTTACTCGTCCGGGTGCGCGGTATGAGGTAACATATGCCGTCGAACCGGTCGGGTGATTGCCGCTGGCAGTTCGGTGAATTATCGTCGGATTCTCATTAAACGAAGGCGATGATCCCGCGTGGGCCGTTCGGCTTCCGCTGTTGGAATGTTCGAGGTCCGAGAGCAGGTCCTTTACGTCAAGGGCGAGATCTTTAATACTCTGATAGCGCTCATCGCGGTCCTTTTGCAGAGATTTCCGAAGGATCCTCTGAAGTTCGGCCGGAGCATTCGGCAAAAGCAGGCTGATAGGTTCAGGTTCTTTGTAGATAACGGCGGCGAGCGTATCAGCCGTGCTTTGGCCGTCGAAGGGAACTCGGCCCGTCAATAGCTCATACAGGACAACGCCGAGCGCCCAGATGTCAGAGCGTCCATCCGCTTCGTACCCGCGAGCCTGTTCGGGTGACATATAGCGTACACTGCCCATCACCGTTCCGGGGATCGTCTTATTCTCCGAAGACCCGCTTGAAAGCAGCATCTCTTCGCTCGGTTTTGCCAGACCAAAATCAAGCACCTTCACAATGGAATCGCGCCGGACCATTATGTTCTCAGGCTTGATGTCGCGATGGACGATCCCCGCCGCGTGGGCCGCGACCAGGGCGTTTGCGGCCTGTTCAATGATGCGCAGGATGCGGGAAAGGGTGACCGATTCATACTTGATCACTTCGCGCAAAGTTCGCCCGTCTACGTACTCGGTGGCGAGAAAGCTGCCGTGCTCGTCCTCGCCGATCTCGTAAATGGTGATGATATTCGGGTGGTTCAGGGCCGAAACTACGCGTGCTTCCTGACGAAAACGATTTCGCCGATCGGCGTCGGTGGTGAATTCGTTCGGTAAGAGTTTGATCGCAACGCTGCGGCCGAGTTCGTCGTCATGAGCGGCATACACCTCGCCCATTCCGCCCTCGCCCAGCTTTGACGTAATGTCGTATTTACCGATCTGTTCCCCAACCAGCATTTTTCCCCACGCTCGACAGTCTGTCGTACTAAAGAACAAACACCGTATTCCACGCATTTATGACAACTTTGTTGCGTCGG
>JADYZI010000150.1 GCA_020853255.1 Acidobacteriota bacterium | reverse complement strand
TTGGCGGTCGATCCGGAAGGCTTTTATCACACGGGCGACATCGGCTACACCGACACGGACGGCCATTTCTATATCACCGATCGCATAAAAGATCTTTTTAAGCTCTCGAACGGTAAATATGTAGCGCCATTACAGGTCGAAAGTTTGCTAAAGCAAAGCCCGCTTGTCGGGCAGGCGGTTGTCGTCGGTTCAGGCCGCAAACAGGTCGGAGCCTTGATCGTGCCTGACTGGGAAGCGTTAAAGGACGAGATGAAAACTGTCGGCGCAGACGTTTCGCGTTCGCGTGAAGAGCTTGCCGCCGACCCGGCATTTAACAAGCGTGTGCAAAAGGATGCGGTCGCTCTCACTGCCGAACTTTCGGACTACGAGCGTGTAAAGCGCGTCGCCCTCCTCCCGCGCGAATTCTCCATCGACAAAGGCGAAATGACCCCGACTCTCAAGATCAAACGCAGCGTCGTGGACGAAAAATACGGCCCGCAGATCGACGAGATCTGCGGATAACAAAGTTCTTGACTTTTTTTTGGGGGGGGGCGTAGGCTAAGGCAAATATTTAGTTATTGAGGGACCTCACAATGCCCGCTTTCGAAAGAAGACTCGAAGTTGTAGCCAATGTGGCGATCATCATCGCAGCGTGCTTTCTCGGTTATGCAGTGTTGCGGGGGCAATTTGTTCACTCCGAACCAGCTCCTTTTACTAAAGACGGCCCGAAGGTCGGATCCGCAATTCAGTTAGATGGCGTAAGACTAGAGCGCCGCAATCTAATATTTGCTCTCTCAACCACTTGCCATTTCTGTGCCGAGAGCATGCCATTTTATTCGAAACTCGCGGCGACCAACGGCGCAAATCACGCCCTCAAGCTGATCGCGGTCTTTCCGGCAGATGCTGAAGCTGGCGTGAAGTACCTCGAAGGAAAGGGGGTTCAGGTTGATCAAGTCATAACTACATCATTCAATAAACTCGGCGTTGAGGGAACACCGACCGTCATCCTAATCGATGAAACCGGAACTATCCTGAATCGATGGGTAGGGAAATTACCGCCCTCACGAGAAGCTGAAATATTTGCTCTCTTTGGCCCATCTGATTCGCTATGAAGTAACAGGAGGCGTTACATGAAAAGTAATTTGTCCTTGCTTAGAAAATTGTTAATTGCCATGGTCATAGGCGGTGCGGCATGGTATCTCGGCGTTCACACCACACAGCCGACGATGGCAACGGCGTGCATTCAGGACTGCGAGGCCGACGAGGCAATGTGTCAGGACCAGTGTAGCCAAAGTTGCGGCAGCGAGTCGGATGATGCCACTTGCGGGACGTGCCTTGCGAGTTGTGCCGGTCCGTTTTCGCTCTGTATGAGCCATGCCGAATGGTGTGAGAGCGGAGGACAATCGTACGAGCAACAGTGTACGGTTCATTTTGGTCAACATTGTCCAATTATAAATGGAACCACGAACTGTAACTCAGGACAAGGTGAACATAATGGTGACTATTTGATTTGTGACATGGGCGGATATAGCTGCGTAAGTTGCCCCGATCATGAGTATTGCACAGGTTCAAATGGTCTTCCACCTTGCTTTTAGGGCTACGCAGTGATCGTTAAGAAAGCCGTTCGATTGTTAGTTTTGATAGCAATTGTTTTCGGTACCGAAGTTCAAGCGCAAGATGAGGTTGTCAGGATTCGAACGGATCTTATGACCGTTTCTCTAAGCGTGGTTGATCACGACGGCCGTTATGTCGCCGGTCTTGGGCGGAAGGATTTTAAGATTTTCGAGAATGGCGTTGAGCAAAAGGTTGAGTTCTGTGAATCGGTCGATGCGCCTTTTACTGTGCTCTTTTTGTTCGACACTAGCTTATCAATGCGTGAATATCTGCCTTCGGTCGTGAATGCGGCAAATGTGTTCACTTCTCAGCTACGCGCCGATGACAGCATCTCAGCGGCTTCTTTTGAGGACGACTCAAAGATCCATATTCTGCTTGAACGTACCAAAAGAAGGGATTTTACGGAGTTCGTGGATGTCGTCAATTCTGGAAAGGAGCATAGGTACACCACCACATTCGATGGCATAGAGAAAGCGCTGAAACTCCTCGAAAAGGTTGACGGAAAAAAGGCCATTGTGTTTTTTTCGGATGGCGAACAGTTCGGCAGGCACGCCTCCGCTAAGAGCAATCTACGAGATGCCGAAGAACAAGAGGCTGTGATATATACGCTTCAATTTGGAGAGTATTCAACATCTGACCCGATATTTTCCAACGTAATCGTGGATCCGGTTCAACTTGGCGCTCGGCGCGAGACCCGAGGTGTAAGCAAGAAGGATATTGAGAAACTCAAAACTCGCGTGAGCCTTTATATGCAGGGACTTGCCGAAAGGACAGGCGGGCGAGCTTATAAAATAGACCGGATCGACGATCTGCGCGAAACATTTCGTTCGATCGCTCAAGAACTCGGGACGACCTACAGACTCGGCTACTCACCGGTCGACCCACCAAAAGACGGAGAGAAAAGAACGATCAGTGTGAAGGTGGACATCCCGGGCGCTGCGGTACAAGCTCGAAAGACGGTTGTTTACAGAACAAGTGACCGGCGGAAAATGGCCGATTAGCTTCTTGCCTACTGCAATGCGGAGACATTTCCTTAAGCTCAGTTACATTCAAACAGTGCTATATGTGGCGTTGTTCGCATCCGGTGCGATGCCGCAAGAGGTGATCCGTGTCGAGACAAATCTCGTCCAAGTGCCTGTTGTTGTCCTGGACCGCAGCGGCAGGTACTTACCCGATCTAGAGAAAGAAGACTTCACCGTATTTGAGGAGGATAAGCCGCAACATATAGAGAGGTTCACTGAAGTGGACTAGCCTGTCACGGTCTATCTAATGCTTGATACGAGCGGTTCGATGGCTCGCTTTATGAAGGACCTTGCCCGTTCTGCGGGCGTGTTTATCAATCAGCTAAGACCCGACGACCATTTGATACTGGGTATTTTCGCGGATTCCCAGGCTATGTTGGTCAAGAATGAAAAGATCTCTAAGCTATTGGAGGAAAACCGGACGATCGCGATCCGCCCCCTTCAGAGCCAAGCTACGTACGTTTATGATGCCGTCGA
>JADYZI010000149.1 GCA_020853255.1 Acidobacteriota bacterium | reverse complement strand
ACGGCCTTCGGCGTTTCCGGCGGATTGGCCGTGTCGGATCAGGAAGAGTTTAGTTATGGGCATTATGTGAATTGCGTGACGCGAATCGCCGGCGACACCACTGTTTCGCGGAACGCGTCGTTCATTATTCTCATGAACGGCCGATAAGATCTGAAATTTCAGATCTCAAATTCGAAACTCCTAGACCGCAACCGCCTCGGCCTTTAGTTTTTCCGTTTGGTAATGTGTCCGCAGGGCGTCGATGAATTCATCCAACTGGCCTTCCAGTACAAGGTCGAGTTGATGTACGGTCAGCCCAATGCGGTGGTCCGAAACGCGGTTTTCCTTGAAATTGTATGTACGGATCTTTTCCGACCGGTCACCGCTGCCGACCATCGATTTTCGTTCGGCGGACAGGGCATCGTGCTGCTTTTGCTCTTCGATCTCCTGCAGCCGTGCACGAAGAACGCGCATCGCCTTTTCGCGGTTCTTGATCTGCGATTTTTCGTCCTGCATCGAGACAACAACGCCCGTTGGCATATGTGTGATGCGAACGGCCGAATAGGTCGTGTTCACTGACTGGCCGCCTGGGCCGGATGAGCAAAACGTGTCGATGCGCAGGTCGTTCTGATTGATCTGCACGTCAACTTCTTCGGCTTCGGGCAAGACCGCGACAGTGATCGCCGACGTGTGGATGCGGCCTTGTGTTTCGGTTTGCGGGACCCGCTGGACGCGGTGGACACCGGATTCGTAACGAAGCTTTGAATAAACGCGGTCGCCCTCGATCATTGCGACAGCTTCTTTGATGCCGCCTACACCCGTATCCGCGGCCTCAAGCACCTCCATCTTCCAGCCCTGCCGTTCGGCGTAGCGGGCATACATCCGCAGCACCTCGGCCGCAAAGAGCGTTGCCTCGTCGCCGCCGGTTCCGGCACGAATTTCGAGGATCACGTTCTTTTCATCGTTCGGGTCCTGCGGAAGCAGGAGGAATTTCAATTCTTCTTCGGCGTCCGGTAGTTTGGCCTCGATCTCTGCAACTTCAGCGAGGGCCATCTGCTTCATCTCGTCATCATCCGCCGCGGCCGCCAATTCCTTGGCGCCAGTAAGATCGTCTGTGAGCTTCTTGACCTCGCGATATTTTTCGACGATTATGCCAAGGCTTCTGTGCTGTTTCATCGCCTTCGCGTATGCCTTCATATCCGACATTATCTCAGGCGACGAGATCTGCTCGGTCAGCTCTTCGTAGTTTTTTTCTATTTGTGCAAGTTTTTCCAGCATAGGGTTCAAGTCAGAACCGCCTGCGTCAGCCGACGGCCAGTTGATCTAAATTTCAAGCGAGCCGGCAAACTGACCGCCCGCTCACGCAGGCGGTTCTGACCTATGCGGGCTCCAGCTTCAGCGATTCGTCCAGTGCCCGGATGGCAACCTCAAGCTGCTCGCCGTCTGGTTCTTGCGTCGTAATATTCTGCAGCCATAGGCCGGGAAGCGTCATCAGTTTAAAGATCGCACCGGATTCCTTCTTTGCGGCATAGCGGATGATCTCATACGACAGGCCCGCCACAAGCGGCATAAGGGCAATTCGCACCACCAGGTTCAGCCACATCGCGTCGAATTTGATGACCGAGAATAGAACGATCGCAACCAGCATTACGACCATCAGGAACGAGGTGCCGCAGCGCGGATGCTGGCGTCTCTGCGTGGCTGCATTACCGACGTTGAGGTCCAGGCCCTTCTCCCATGTGAACACTGTCTTGTGTTCAGCCCCGTGATATTCAAAAACGCGCCGAATGTCTTTCAAATACGACATCGAAAAGATCATTACGACGAAAAAGAACATTCGAACGAGGCCGTCGATCAAGTTGAATGCTATCCATGAATGCGGCTTTACTTCCCAGATGTAGGCCTTCGCAGTCGCCCACCAGCCAAAACTCTCGCCGATCACAGGCGGTTCCGCCCAACCCGCGGCGATGAAGGCAATGTTGGTCAGCAGAAGCGGCGCGACGATAAAAAGCAGGACATTGAACCCCAGAGCGAAGATTATTGACCCAACGGCGCTTGCCGATTGTGTGACTTTTTTCGGCCTGGCTTCCTCCTTTTTTTCCGGCATAACTACTTTTACCGGAGCTTTCAGAAATGCCTCGGCGTTCGTGCCGCCAGCCAGGACCGCCTCGGTTTCCATCTCCTTCGCCTTGGCCAGTTCTTCCTGGGCCTTTAGATCTTCCTCGTAAATACGCGCCGAAAAGTTCAGGGCCTTGATGCCGAGGGCCATCGATTGGATCAGAGTTGCCCCGCCCCGCAGAACGGGCCAGCCGACCCATTTATACTTGTCACTCCATTTGGGCAGCCGCTCGGCCGTCGTAATGATCTCGCCGTCCGATTTGCGGCAGGCGATGGCATATGCCGACGGGGTTCGCATCATGACGCCCTCCATCACTGCCTGGCCGCCAACGATCAGGTCCCGCTCCATCGCGAATACGGTGTGAAGGAATTTAAGCTTTCGGCTTGATCTGATTCTCATACGCTTCAATTGACGGTTGTTGTGGTTTTATCGTTGCCCTTATGTTTCTTCTCACCCGGCAAACTGGTCAATACGCTGAAATGGCCGTTTGTTTCGAGATACGCCTTTCTGACGGTCGATAGATTCGAAACGCCCTGTTGCCGCAGTTGGCTCCTGAGTTCCTCTTCAGAGATCATCTCCTTTTCCAGGTTTTCTGTAAGTATTCTCCCGTTACTGATCAGAAGCAGCGGCTCCGATTCAAGCAGGCGGCCCCAAAATGTAGACCGATATCCGAGCAAGTCAAACAACCAGTCCCATAGAATTATTGTTGCTATGAGCAGCAAGGCCTCGGTGACCGACTTTGATTCACCGGCCATGCCATTCTGGGCCGCATCGGCGATAACCACGATAACGAGCAGGTCCGCGATCCCGATCGCTCCGGCCTGGCGTCGGAATATCCGCAAGAGTGCGAACATTCCCACGTACATTATAGTTCCGCGCAGGATAACTTCCAGCACAGATTCGGTCGGTACAAACACCGATCGCCAGTCAATATTCAGGATCGTCTCCACTGATCATTTAAAGAGCTAACGCCGGCCATCTTTCACCTGTCGCGGGCGTATGTGTTATACACCAAGTGCGACCGGCGCCCAAAGGCCGGCGTTAAATATCGAACAGCTAATATAGACGTTTGCAAGAAGCCATTAATATCTTAGGCCTCTGCCGTCTCCGTCGCCGCTTGGGCACCGCCCCGAGCGTAACGGCGCTTGAACCTGTCAACACGGCCCGCCGTATCGACCAGCTTCTGCTTGCCGGTAAAGAATGGATGGCAATCCGAGCAAATTTCAACATGCAGGTCTTCGCCCATGGTCGAACCCGTCTTAAACGAATGGCCGCAGGCACAGATCACATTGATCTCTTGATACTTAGGATGAATATCTTGTTTCATAACCGAGTTACTCCCTTCTAGATCAGGGTAAATAGACAAACTTTAATGATACGCCTCACCGCCCCAGCGGTCAAGTTACCGAATCGGCCAGGCAACCAAACCACAGAACGCCCCGCGTGGTTCACCAAGATCTTTACGTGAGGCAACGGATCATTTCGTCAAGATCTTTAATGAGGCGGCGGGTTCATAAACTCGGCGATAAGCGTGTGGAAATGATGGGTTCCTTGTTCGCGGGCCGGGGAGTACCGGCCGTTGGAATAGAAACGGGAACGAATGCCTTTCTGCACGCTTTCGACAACGGCTTCGTCTTCCATCTCGACGCCGTGAAGGTCGGCACCGGCACCTTTATCCAGCAAGCTTTCGTCGGAAACATAGGTGAGAAATTCTATGGTCGTCGTTGACGGCGAAAGCGGACGCACGATGTTTACCGAAACGCCCCAGGGATAAAAGTTGAACATCAGATTTGGAAAGATGAACAGGTAACGTGCGGCGACGTTGGACACCGCATTTTGTTCGTTGTCTTTCTGGCCGCCCGCTGACGCAGGCGGTTCTGACAGGGCTGTCTGCAAGCTAGAGTACCGGAATGTTTCCGTTGTGTAGGTTCCGTAATCGACCACCTCGTTTAGCGATTTGTGAACGTACGGGATATGAAATCCTTCAAGATAATTTTCGCAGTACAAGGCCCAATGGGCATTGACCTCATAATCGCGGCGAGCGGTCAGTTCAAGCCTGCTTGCCGCGGCGGTTTCGAAAAGCGCGCCGTGTCCCTCGAGAAAGTTTCCAAACGGTGCCGCCGGATCGAGTGAAGCAAAGCAAAACCCTGATCGCTGTGCGAAGGGAACCTGTTTTAGATCGTCGTCCGCAGACGGAAAATTCTCGACGCCTTCAAACTCCGGCATAGACAAAAACTTTCCGTCAAGATCAAAACGCCGGCCATGATATCCGCAGCGAATAAGGTTTGCGTCACACGCGTTTTCGACCAGGACCTTCCCGCGGTGAGTGCAGACGTTCGACAGGCATCTTGCGTGTCCGTCTCCGCGTGAAACCAGCAGCGGTTCATCAAGAACGCCGGGCAGCAACGTCACGGGAGTCAAAGTCGAGCTAAGTTCCGGGCCGGCAACAAACTGCCACGTTCGCGCAAATATCTTTTCCTTCGAAATTTCAAAACATGCCGGATCGGTATAGAAATGTGACGGCAAAGTATGAGCCTTGCGAATGTCCGGATCGATAAAGAAATTCGTCACGATCGTTCAACTCCTGCACAGATATTTCCTAAGGATTTAGGCCGTCACCCTTTTCGTATCGAAGTTTCCGCGACATTTTACGTCTCGGCTCTTTTCACGAGGGCCAACAAAAAGGCCCCTTTTACTTTTCAGATCTTACTTTTGAGTTTGCTCGGAAAAATAAGAAACGAAGAAGCTGAAAATATCGGCTCACATACCGTTGTTGCTCTCAATACATCAAATACATCGGCCGGGCCTCGTCGCGCAAAAAGCCGCGGGCGACGAGGCCTGATTCAAACGCCGTCTCAAACTCCGCCCTCAAGCGTTTTTGCGCATCAAACGCTTTCCGCGGATCTTCGGCGACAAGCGCCGCCCAATCCGGCGGAGTTTCTATCGCGGCACGCGGTGCGGATCTTTCAGTGAACTTCTCACCCGCCGCAAGTGCTCGTACCTTGTCGCCGGCCAGGTCCCATTCGGCAAACAGCCTGTCGCTGAAAAGGCCAACGGCATCATCGCCCTCGCCGGCAGTCGTGACATCGACACCATAAAAATTCGGCTCGTATTCGCGGATCTCCACACCGAGTTTCTCAAGGTTGAAGTATGCGTTCCGGGCCTTCCATGGCTCAAAGGTCCATTTCACATACTGTACGCCGAGTTCAAGAGCCTTTGTCCGCTGACTCCATTTCAGCCGGGCGCCGACGCCATAACTTTGAAAGTCGTCCCGAACGGCGGTCATGTGCGAGTAGAAAGCCTTCTCACCACGAAGAAAGGCCGGAACACTCAGGACAAAACCGACCAATTCGTCGTCGGAAAAAGCTCCCAGGATGAACCCGCCGGCATTCCGCGTAACAACCAGATGCCGAACCGGCGAAAGCTCTACTTCGGGCAGCTTGAAAACTTCGCGCTGCAGGCCGACGCAGGCAGCAAGCTGCTCAAGTGTCGTGCATTCGCGGATATCGATCGATCGTTCCATTTCTTAACCGTGAAAATTGGCCGCAAAACATCTTACAGGCCTGCTGAAACTTTAGGAATTTGATCTGTGACTGTCAAATTCTACGCACCCGCTAACGCTGGGTGGTACTGACAAGACGCGGGCCGCGAATGTATACAAAAAAGATCGCTTAACTTTTCAGGGTGTGATTTGGTAAACTAAATGTGCCCGCCGGGCTCGCCCATCTCCTGCTTGCCGATCAAATGACACCTCAAAACCCGCTCGACCACAAAGGAACTTT
>JADYZI010000148.1 GCA_020853255.1 Acidobacteriota bacterium | reverse complement strand
TTTCAAGAACATGGAGCCGTCCGATTTTTTGCGGCTCTTGTTCAGCAGCAAATGCCTTGTCGGCAACTCGAGTGTCGGCATTCGGGAGTGTTCGTTTCTGGGCGTACCGGTTGTCAACATCGGTACAAGGCAAGTTGGCAGAGAAAGAGGCTCCAATGTGATCGACGTCGATTACACAAAACAAGACATCATTGCGGCCATCAGACGGCAAACGAGAAACGGGCGATTCGCCGCGGATAAGCTGTACGGTGACGGACACGCAGGGGCTCGTATATCAAAAGTGCTTGCCGAGGCCCCACTTGAGATCCGAAAGCGGCTGACATACTGACGTTTTTCCTGTGTTGAAAGTATTGGGACTAATACCGGCCCGCGGAGCCTCAAAAGGCGTCCCCCGCAAGAATATAAAGGATCTTTGCGGGAAACCTTTGCTCGCCTACTCGGCGGAAAGCTCGTTGTCGGCTACCCGGCTCTCCCGGGTAGTTCTCAGCACTGACGACGAAGAGATCGCACGTGTAGGGCTCAGCCTTGGTTTAGATGTTCCGTTCATGAGGCCCGTGGATCTCGCAAACGATGATACCCCAACGTTTCCAGTCGTCCTTCATGCGATTCGGGAACTGGAAATGTGCGGTGATCGATACGATGCTGTGTGCCTATTGCAGCCAACAAATCCCCTTAGAAAGGCCGACGACATTGACAAATGCATTGAGCTCCTTGAAAGGACCGGCGCTGATTCCGTATTTACGGTGCGGCGCGTGCCAGATGAATATAATCCAAAATGGGTTTATTGGAGAGAAGCGGACGGTCGAATGACACTCTCCACGGGCGAAAGCATCCCCATCCCGAGACGGCAAGAATTGCCGCCCGCGTACCACCGCGACGGGTCGGTTTATCTGACACGATGCTGCGCTCTGTACAGTTTTGGAAACCTCTACGGAAGTGATGCAAGAGGATACGAGATTGTGGGTAATGACCACGTCAACATCGACACGTTCGGCGATTGGGCCACAGCGACCTCGCTGCTAGAAATGCGGAGCAGCTCGACCGGAAATTGAAATGACGAATCGGACGATCCAGAGTAATCTTCGATGTGTGATTGTTGGAATGGGAACTCTTCCCCTTCGGTGCGCCGAGATCGTTATCGAGAACGGACACGATCTAGCCGCCGTGATCTCGACGGATAGCAAACTTTCGAGTTGGATCCGCAGCAAAGCCATCCCAGTTTATAGCTCTACCCAGGAATTTCTGGACAATTTTCAGGAACCTTTTGAATACTTATTCAGCATAGTTAACGAACATATCCTTCGGAAGGGGATCCTTGACCTTCCACTCAAGGCAACGATCAATTACCACGATGGGCCATTGCCACGATATGCAGGTACGCACGCGACATCTTGGGCTTTAATGAATCGTGAGCGGCAGCACGGGATTACGTGGCATTTGGCCAACGATGTTGTCGATGCGGGAGACATACTGATTCAAAAGTGCGTCGCGATCAGTGACGACGAAACGGCACATTCATTAAACACCAAGTGCTACCAAGCCGCCGCCGCGGCATTCAAGGAACTTATCGGCAAACTCTCAAGCGGGCATTGTCGGGGCCAGGCGCAAGATCTAGCCAAAAGAACATTTTTCGCAAAATACGATCGAACCCCAAATGGCGGTATCATTGCTTGGAACTCCCCGTCGAAAGAGATCTCAGCCTTGATCCGTGCCCTGGATTTTGGACCACACCCAAATCCTCTGGGCAGTGCGAAGATAGTGATGGGCGATTCAGTCCTACTCGTTTCGGAGGTAGATACACCGGATGTGAAAGCAGAATCCTCACCGGGAACGATTAATGAGATCGGAAAGGACTATTTGCGAATCTCAACCTTGGACAAAGAGATTATCCTTCGGCACCTTCTACGCCTGGATGGGCGGCCAATTGCGGTTGCCGAACTTGTGACTAGGTTTGGCCTCCAGATTGGCTCGAAGTTGCCTTGCCTTGAGACTGAGGATCGGCGGCGAATAGAAGCGGGTATTGACAAAACTTGTAGATCAGAAACGTACTGGGTGAGCAAACTATCTGCCCTAAATCCGGCCACGTTGGTCTTTGCGCGTACAGGCAGTTCGAACATTGCCGCAGATTACCACGAGCTTTCATTTTCAATTCCCACCGCCTTTCGTGAATTCATCGATCGGTCGGGCGGTTCCCAATCGGCAGTCGTTCAAGTACTTGCGGCATTTGGCGGCTTTCTTGGCCGATTGAACGACACTGGGCAATATGACGTTGGATTCTTCGATGCGACAGAGCATAACGAGTTTGCAGCTCTGTATGACGTCTTTGCGGCCCGCGTTCCCTTCTGTTTCGACGTTGACACCCGACAACCGTTTGCCCATCTTCTCGAATCTACTGAAAGAGAGCTCCAAGCGGTACGCAAACACAAAGTGTTTGGTCGGGATATCTATAAGAGATATCCTCAACTGTCGCGGTCGACCGAATCCAATTTAATGTTAGATGAATATCCGGTAAATGTTGTTTTGAGGAGCGGCCGAAACGACAAACTTCCGAAGCCCGGTGGCGACATCACGTTGATAATCGATGAAGAGGGGCCGCAATGCACTCTGCTCTATGACAGGAGCAGGATCGGGTTCGACGACATAGATCGATTGCTCGGGTATCTCACCAGTTTTCTGAACGGCATTTCCGCTGAGCCTGACCGTAGTTTGAAGCACCTTCCCGTGATGAGCGAGAAAGAAAGGAGAAAACTGCTTTTCGATCTTAACAACTGTGCGCTTGAAGTTCAGAATGACCTATGCATTCATCACCTATTCGAGGCACAGGTCCTACGAACTCCCGATGATCCGGCTTTGGTAACGGCGGATCGGCGACTTAGCTATCGAGAATTGGACAGGCTGGCGGGGATAGTAGCTGATCGTCTTAGAGGGTTAGGGGTCGGACCGGAAATTCTGGTCGCGATTTGTCTCGAAAGGTCAGTTGAACTGATTGTCGGTATTCTGGGAATTCTCAAGGCAGGAGGCGCTTACGTTCCGCTGGATCCGGCGTACCCTAAAGCGCGGTTGGACCAAATACTCGACGACGCATGTGCGCCTTTCCTTCTGACACAGTCAAGTGTATCTGACAAACTCGGGAGAATGGCAGCGACGGTCATATTGATTGATCAAGCCTCTTCATTTGTCGAGGACTCACCGAGCTCCGTTGAGTTAGTGACGGTGCAGGCCAACAACCTCGCCTATGTGATCTACACGTCCGGTTCAACCGGAAGGCCGAAAGGTGTTGCGATCGAACATAGAAATACAGTTGCCTTTCTGACATGGGCAACTTCAGTTTTCAGTGTCGAAAAACTAAAGGGTACTGTCGCGTCGACTTCCGTTTGCTTCGACCTATCAATTTTTGAGATCTTTGCTCCCTTGAGTTGCGGCGGGACAGTCCTCCTAGTCGAAAACATTCTTCACTTGCCGAGTTCCCAAGTTTCCAGCGAGGCCACACTGATCAATACTGTCCCGTCGGCGATGGTCGAACTGCTAAGAATGGACGGATTGCCACAGTCTGTCTCTACTGTAAACTTGGCTGGCGAGCCCCTAAAATCTTTCCTGGTAAAGCGCATATATGAAACCGGAACGGTACACGAGGTGTTCGATCTCTATGGCCCCACCGAGGATACGACGTACTCAACCTATACACTCCGCAAGGACGGCCATGCCACGATCGGAAGGCCTATACTAAATACGCAGGCGTATGTGTTGGATCGGAATATGGAGCCAGTTCCGATGGGGTTTCCTGGAGAGCTTTATCTGGGTGGTGCGGGTCTTGCTCGCGGATATCTGAATCAGCCAGACCTGACCGCAGCCGGTTTCCTACAGAATCCATTTGACCCCGATCCCAACGCGCGCGTGTATAAGACCGGGGACCTGGTGCGCTACCTGCCTTCGCTCGAGCTGGAGTATATAGGCCGGATCGACAATCAAGTAAAGATCCGCGGTTTTCGAATCGAGCTTGGCGAGATCGAGACCGTTCTTTTATCCGATCCGTCAGTTGAAGAAGCGCTTGTTGTCGCGAGGGACGACGGGGGCAGAGGAAAAAGACTTGTGGCCTACGTTGTAGGAAACCGTCGAACGACGATTAGTACCACCGCCCTTCGTGAACACATAAAGAATACGCTGCCCGACCATATGGTTCCTTCGGCTTTTGTCGAGCTCGACGCTTTGCCGACTATGCCGAACGGAAAGATCGATCGCAAGGCACTGCCCACACCCTCGTATCTACACGAAGAAGCCACCGCGGATTACGTTGCGGCCCAGAATGAAACTGAATCAAAGCTGGTGCGCATTTGGGAATCGCTCCTTCGCGTTAGCCCGATCGGTATTCGTGATGACTTCTTTGACCTAGGAGGAGATTCACTACTCTCCGTGAGCCTGTTTGTCGAGATTGAAAATGAATTTGGTGTCCAATTGCCGCTCTCCGCGCTAATAGGCTCACCCACGGTCGAAAAATTGGCGGTGGAACTGGCTCGGGGCGGTGTTTTGACGTCATGGAAGTACCTCGTTCCTATTCAAATCGAGGGCAATCGTCTGCCCCTGTTCTGCATACACGCCGCTGGAGGAAATGTTTTATTCTACAAGGACCTTGCGAACGAGTTAGGTAATGATCAGCCGTTTTATGGGGTGCAGGCGCGCGGAGTAGCGGACAAATCCGAAACGGCCCATGATCGAATCGAAGAGATGGCCGCCGCTTACCTGAAGGAGATTCTATCGTTCCAGCCCACCGGGCCGTATCGATTGTGCGGCGCCTCGTTCGGTGGCCTCGTTGCATTTGAGGCAGCAAGACAACTAGTTTCCACGGGCAAGGTAGTCGAGACACTTGCACTATTCGATACCGCGGCTCCGGCATTTTTCGTCCCTGAAAATCAAGCACACGGCACTGGCCGGCTGAGATCCATCCTGTTTAGAGTCAAAACCATCGGCAATCAGATAGCCGAATTTGAGAATTGGCGATCGCGCGTAGGGTTCATCCGTTTGAAGATAGCAAAGTTGAACAAGAGAGTAAGACGGAAGATCGCGTGGAGAACAAACCAGTTTGCGATTGAATATAACAAGGTAACCGGACGGGCATTGCCTCAAAGCATGATGCGCAATCACGCCGCCATACGCGAGGCCAGAGACAACTACATGCCGGGGAAATTCGACGGAGATCTGTTGCTTTTCAGGGCATCAGAGCAGCCGATTGCAAACATCGATCCCTATCTGGGTTGGGGCAGGTTTGTGCATGGAAACATTACAGCCACTGTTGTAAAAGGCACTCACGGAGCCCTTACAGAATACCCCTTCGCGACTGATCTCGCCTCCAAGCTGAAACCGTTCCTGGAGGCCCATGCTGATTCAATTGGTGCCATTGAAAAGCGACGGAGTTGCGCGGCATGATCGCTTTGAGATGATCCGCCGGTTTGAATTCGGTAATTTGACAATGAGAATTTTCAGTCATACGGGATATGAGTTGTTAAGACGAAGCATTGAACCCCTACTTCCGCCACTCTATCGGATGGTCCGAAAGAAACTCCTCACGGAAACTCGGAAGTCGACCTCACTATTCAAAATACCCGATGTTGGCGGGCGGAAATCACCCTATACCGTGTTCGTGCGTGGAAAGGTAACTGTTATCGATCTACCCAGAGAATCAGAAATCCAGAATGCCTTAAACCTAGGCGTTACTGATGCGATCGTACAACAGTTGCAGATGCGGCGCAGTAATATTGAGAATTTTATCTTGAGATAGTATCGAAAGTTGTGGAAATGGGTAAAGACGAAAATAGCGTATCCTTGTTTTTGATCAAAAAAACATTAGCAGGCTTTTGAGGCCTGGAAGGAGGATACGCTACAGATGAAAGGATATAAC
>JADYZI010000147.1 GCA_020853255.1 Acidobacteriota bacterium | reverse complement strand
ATGTTTTGCTCGATTGCTCGCCCGGCGCGCAAGCTCCTCGCATGGCGGCCTACGCAAAAAGGTTCAAGATGCATTACGCGAACCTAACGGAGTATGTCGCCGAAACGGATGCGATACTTGAACTGGCAAGCGACGCCGACACCGGATTTGTGCTTCAGACCGGGCTTGCTCCCGGCTTTATCAACGTCCAGGCGATGGCGCTCTATCGCGAATTCGTCCGCAGGTTCGAGAATGAAGAGGTCGAGCGTGTCGCTATGAAGGTCGGTGCCTTGACGGCCCACGCGCACGAGCCGCATTTTTACGGGTTCACGTGGTCCCCGATCGGCGTAGCGACTGAGTACGTCAAGGATTCGCGCGTCATTCGCGATTTCAAAATATCTGAACGCCCGGCGCTTTCCGCCCGCGAGACTATAGTCATCGGAGCAAGGGCCTACGAGGCCGATCTCACTTCAGGCGGAGCAGCCGACCTGCCGGACTTTTTCGCCGGCAAGGCGCGCGAACTTGATTACAAGACGCTTCGCTATCCGGGACATTACGATTGGGTCGAGTCGATAGTCGAGACACTTCCTAAGAACGACAGCATGCCCGGCCGGCTGCAGGAATTAATGATGCAGGCGATCCCGTCGGTCGAAGATGATTTGGTCGTTGTCCACGCGTCCGTTGATGGCTTCGATTCGGCAGGGCGTCGGCGCATGCTGGAAAAGGCCTATTTTGTCGAACCGCTTGAGATAAACGGCCGGCGGCTGCGGGCGATCCAGACGACGACCGCGGGGCCATTGTGCCGATCGGCGATGATGCTGCTTGGCGGCGGATTGAAGGGAGTGGTCCTGCAAAGCCAGATCGACCCAGCGGAGTTCATGAGCGGCCCTTTTGTGGAGAACATCTATAAATAACGACGCCGTAAATGGCTGCGAACGTACGAAAAGAGGAGGGCAAATGTCCTCCTCTTTTTCATGAATGCCGATTTTGCGACCTCTTAATTCGTCGTAAAGTTCTGATCGAACGCGTCCGCCGTGTGGTTGCGGATTAAGCTCGTCGGGGTGAACGTCGTGCCTTTTCGCGGCTGCGGCGTGATCGTGTATGACTGGCCGAAGCCGACAGTGTCGAACCGGTAATATCCGAACACGTTGGTCAGCGCGACCCTCGGCGTTACCAGGCCGCCGCCGGTCAGCAGAACGTACACGCGGCCAACACCGCGGCCGTCGGGCCGGACGATGCGGCCGGCGATCGGGCCATTGGAAGCCGCTACGTTCGAGATCGTAAAGTTCGTGTTGCTTACATCAAAAAAGATGCCGCCGATCGGTTCGATGCGTATCCGAGCCGTTGTCGTATCCAGTGCCGGCGAGACGACCGCTTCCGATCCGTCATTCGCGGTGCTTGCGGCAAGAACGGTCGGGAAGGTTGCCCCGCCGTCTGTCGATAGCAAAATGCGGACATTCGCGAAGTTCATCGGGGCACTTTCAGATCCGCCCGTGTTCCAGGTCACTACCGGGTTTGAACCGAGGAACCACGTCACATTACTGTCAGGCGATGTCACCTGGAACGGCCCGGTCGCCGCAACATTTACCGTTACGGTCGCGGTATTGATGCCGCCGCCGTTGGCCCGGTTGTCGCGGGCGATGACCTGAAAATTCATCGTCCGGGCGATCGAAGGCAGTATCTCGCCGGTCAGAAATCCGCCGGTCGTGCTTGGCGGGACGTTACCAGTCGCGAGAATATGCATCGGATGCGGAAATGTTCGTGACGGGCCGGACGTAGGCGCGAATACCCGGAAGATCGGCCGCGGTGACCCGTCGGTATCGTCATTTGGCACCAGCGTCGTTACTGCTCCCAGATCATATTCCTGCCAATCATAGGTTATCGTGTCACCGTTCACATCCGTTGCGTTCGCCGTCAGCGTGAACGGTGTTTGCTTTGGAATATTGTATGTAGTTCCGGCCGGTATCGTCACCGAAGGCGGTGTGTTGCCCGTCGCGGTCGGTGCCGCACAGGTATTTCCTTGTCCGACCTGGCTATACGCAACTATTTCCTCAAGGCTTTTTACATGAAACGAATCGATACTGTTTCCGGCGAGGTTTTGATTTCCGCAGATGCCTGCGTAGCCCATTATTGTTATACCGCTTCCGGGTTCATAGGCCGATGAGGCCGAGCGGTTGCCGCCTTCACAGTTTGATACGCCGCCATTGAAAGTATGATTACCTCCCCACTGGTGGCCCAGTTCATGAGCGACGTAATCGATCGCAAAGGCGTCTCCGACCGGATTGCCAAGGCCCGTTACGCCGCGTGCCTTTGAGGCACCGCAAACTACGCCGAGCCCGGCAATACCGCCGCCGCCCGTGCTGAAAACGTGCCCCATATCGTAGTTGGCGGAACCAATAACAGCATTGACGTTGTTGATGTTCTCGGTCAGCATAGTGCTGCCGTTATTGTTCGTATATGGGTCGTTCGCTCCCGTACAGGCAACACCGCCGCATAACTGGTCGCCCGCGTAAATGATCAGGTTATTATTCGCGATCATGACCATCCTGATCGCCAGATCGCGTTCGTAGATGCCGTTAACGCGATTCATTATCGTCGTCTGCGCCGCAAGCGTACCCGCGACGGTATTGCCGCCGACCACCTGTGCATATTCGTTTGTCGCGGCTACAGCAAGGCGATAAGTACGAAGCTGCGTGCCCGACGTCACTGATGGAGTTGCCAGGGCCGATTCGGGAACAAAATCTTGAAAACCTTTCTTTTTTGCTTTAGAGATCGAGTCCACAGCGTTCTGCGGATCGAACCCGCATGAAAAATCAGACAATCTCGCGGCGTCATCCTTTAGATAACTAACGTAGTGGCCGGTGTCATTCTTTCCGTACGGATCGACCAGAACAGTACCGCGCGGCGAGAGGATCATCGAGTGAAAGCCGCTCGGCATCAAATCAAAGCGGATCGTCGCCGTCGGGTCGTCAATGCCGTGGCCGAGAAAGGTCATTGCAAGCTCAGGATATTTTGCACTAAGGCCCGCCTCGACGATCGGCGAATGCTCGATCCTGAATCGCTGAAACGTCCCATCCGGCATTGGAAAAGAAAGGATCGTGTTCGAAACGCCGAATCCGCTCATTTCTTCCGGGGCAGATGCCAGTATCGTCTGAAGCATCGTTTTATCCAGAGCAAACGTCCGATATTTGCTCGGCACGACAAGTCGCTGTGACGAACGGAGCGCGGTCGTTTCTCTGACCTCCCTCCACACACCGTCACCCGAACCTTTGGCCAGGATCTGGCCGGCGGCGAGCAGCGTTACAATAAGCAGAAAGAAAACGGGACGGATAGGCCTCATTGACATGGGGAAATACTCCTTGGTGATCTTGAATAATGGCAATTCGGGTTTAGAAAGCAGCGGCAGCAACCTAAAAACGATCTTTTTTTCAGAATGAGTAAAATAGAGCGCTGACCGGCCCTTTCGAACATTCATACTAGCTGAAAAAACGATCAATGTCCATAAATTTCCTGTTGTCGGTGCGGACGCCGATCTCTCATTCTTGAGAAATATCTAATTCCCCGTGGGATCTTTTTCGCGTGCTTTGAGAAGCTTGTTTGAAAGACAACTGTCTTACGCAAAGCTCGCCAAGGACTCAAAGATGCCGCGATCATGAGACGTCTCTTTTGCGATTAGCGGGCCCGAAACGCAGTTGGTGACCGCGGTCAAATGCTGAGGGCGATTCGCGACTGGCTGGCCGAATGGTAGAATCTGACGTTTGGGTATGGAAGAAACCAACTTGCCCGCGGTAGCCGGAGCGGCCTCGCTTGAACCCGCGCCGTGTGCCGCCCCGACCACCGAAGAGCTTTCGGTCCTGACCTCGACCGAACGGGCCGCGTTCCGGCTCGTCCGGGCGATGAACCGCGGCGGGTGGAAGCGGTTCTGGACTTTTTTTCAGCGGCACATCGGATCGCTTTGGATATATCTTGCCACCTACAATCTGATGAACGTGCGCGGGCTTGAGAATATCGAGCGGACCGACGCCGCACGTCCGCTGCTGCTTGTTTCCAACCATCGCTCGTTCTTTGATATGTACACGGTCGCGAGCGTGCTCTTTCGCCGGACGCGCCGGCCGATAGTGCTTTATTTTCCGGTGCGGGCAAAGTTTTTCTACGACAATCCCATTGGCTGGTTCGTCAACCTGGTGATGGGCTGGTGGGCAATGTATCCGCCATTTTTCCGAGAGCAGAACGAAGCCGGGAAGCGGAATTTCGACAAGTTCTCCGTTCGTGAACTGATCAGGCTGTGCTCAAGCGGGCCGGGTCATCTGATAGGTTTTCACCCCGAAGGCAAACGCAATCTTAACGACGATCCGTATTCGTTCCTGCCGGCCCAACCTGGGATCGGCAAGGTGATCATGGCGTCGCGGCCGCAGGTCGTTCCGGTGTTCATTGCGGGACTGAATAATGATCTTCCAAAACAGATACTCGGAAACTGGGCCGGCGGCGAAAAGGTGCGGATATGGTTCGGCGAGCCCGTCGATCTTTCGGGCTTCTACGAAAAACGCGATTCGCTTCGCACGCACAAAGAGATCGCCGATCATTTGATGGAGCTGATAGCGGAGCTCGGTGAGGAGGACCGCAAGGAATTCGGACGAGCGGCATAAGATGGCTGAAGGCGCGGAAAATCTGAAAACGGCACCTGTTTGGTCTGACAAGCCGATGCTGGAAATGTCGCGAAAACGGCGCTGGGCCGTGACGGCCGGCGTGCTGACCGGTATGTTCATCGCCGCGCTTGAGGCGACCGTCGTCGGCACGGCCATGCCGACCGTGATCGCTACGCTCGGCGGTTTGAGCCATTACAGTTGGGTTTTCTCGGCGTATTTGGTCACATCTACGGTAACGGTTCCGGTCTGGGGCAAATTGTCCGACCTGTACGGCCGGCGGCCGATGTACCAGTTAGGCATCGGGATGTTCCTGCTCGGCACGCTGCTTTCGGGGTTTTCGGGTTCGATGACGCAGTTGATCATTTTTCGCGCGATCCAGGGCCTTGGGGCCGGCGCCCTTGTGCCGCTCGGGATGACGATAATCGGCGACGCTTTCACGGTCGAGGAACGCACCAGAATGCAGGCGCTGTTCAGCGGCGTTTGGGGCCTGTCCAGCGTTATTGGCCCGATCATCGGCGGGTTTATCACCGATCAGATCTCGTGGCGTTGGGTATTTTGGGTGAACCTGCCTGTCGGTTTTGCGGCCGCGTTGATAATCGGGTTCGCGCTCAAGGAACCGAAGATCGATAAAAAGCCGTCGATCGACTATGCCGGCGCGGCCTTGTTGATGGCATCGATCAGCCTGCTGATGCTTGCGATGGTCGAGGCCGGCCCGGGAGCAACAATTTTCTCGCCCCGCAATCTTGGCCTTTTGCTCGTTTCGGCGGTGCTGCTTCTGTTATTTATACGCGTTGAACGGCGCGCTCCCGACCCGATGATCCCGTTCCAACTTTTCCGCAACCGGACAGTGCTGATCGCCGTGATCGCCGGATTTCTCGGCGGCGTGGCAATGTTCGGCGCTATTTCTTACATACCGTTGTTCGCCCAGGGCTCGCTTGGCTTTACGGCGACCGAGGCCGGTTCGCTGCTGACGCCGCTGATGCTGAGCTGGGTCACGATGTCGGTCGTAGGTGGGCGACTGATGCTGCGGCTTGGCTATCGCGGCATAACGAATTTTGGGTTTCTTGTGCTGACGGGCGGTTTCGTCTTTCTTTCACTGTTCCAGCGTGACACACCGCACTGGCTGCTTTATCCGAATCTGATGTGCATCGGGGCGGGGCTCGGGTTAACGATGCTGACGCTTTTGATCGCCGTTCAGCAGGCCGTGGAACGAAGCCAACTCGGCATAGCGACGTCAATGAACCAGTTTTCGCGCTCTATCGGCGGGGCCTTAGGCGTTGCTGTTATGGGAGCCGTGTTGACTGCCGGCCTGGCGTCCCAGCTTCATGCGGTCGCCGAAGACAGCGGCGGTGCATTTTCGCATGACGAGGCCGCATCGTTCGCGTCCAACCCGAATGCGATAATCGATCCGGCCGCAAAAGCGGAACTTCCGCCGGAAAAACTCGCGATACTTCAAACCGCTATGACCGGTGCGATACACCCTGTCTTTTGGGTCGGGGCCTTTATGGCGTTCCTGGCATTCGTAGTTTCGCTGTTCCTGCCCAAACCGAACGAACAGATGACCGAGGCCGCCGGCGAGCGGATGGTAATGGCCGAACAGACAAATATCAACGCACGAAATCAACCCCACGTGACGGATTCACCATAGGCTGAACCACATCTTCTTATTTCGTGAATTTTCGTGACTTTGTTTCGTCTTTTTCGTGGTGGCGAAGCCGGGGCCTGGACCACGAAGCAGCACAAAACAGGACGCGAAACCCGCGAAAATAGAAGCTGCTTAGCGCTTGCCAAGCTCTACCGCTCGCCGATATGCTCCGTAGATCGCTTTGGACAGGACGGTGCGGAGAGCGCCTTTTTCCATTTGATAAATTGCTTCGGCCGAGGTTCCGCCCGGCGATGTGACCATGTTGCGAAGTTCGGCCGGATGCTTGTGCGATTCCATGGCAAAAAGCACCGATCCGAGCATTGTTTGAAGGACAAGCTCTTTTGACACCTCGCGCGAGAAACCGAGATGGACGCCCGCGTCGGTCATGGCTTCCATGACAAGAAACGTGTAGGTCGGGCCGGTCGCGCTCAATGAGGTTGCCATGTCGATCATATTTTCCGTCTCAACGAACAACTCGGTGCCGAGGGCGGAAAGCAGGATCTTGACCATTCGCTTGTGGCCGCTATCGACGTCTGCGGAGCAAGTCCAAGCTGTCATTCCCTTGCCGATCTGCGAGGGCGTGTTCGGCATGGCCCGCACGACCAGTCGGCTGTCGAGGGTTTCAGCGATCGTACCGATAGTTGCCCCGGCAACGATGGAGATGACCAACTGCTCCGCGGTGACTGCTCCCGCAAGCTCATGCAGCACGGCGTTCATCCTTTGCGGTTTTACACACAGGACGACGGCCGAATCAGGCCCGCGAAATGCTTTAGCGGCGGCCGCATTATCGGCGAACACCTTTATGCCATAGCGTTTTTTTAATTCCTCACGCCGGTCGCGGCGCGGATGGCTGGCCGCGATCTGTTTTGGCGTGACGATCTTTTCCCGCAGAAGTCCGGCGATCATCGATTCAGCCATTACGCCGCAGCCGATAAAGACGAGGCCGGTTTTCGCTGAAATTTCGTTGCCCTTTGTCATCGTAGAACGAATATTACTTTTTCGCGGCGGTCTTTTCAAAATCGAAACTCGGTTCGATGCCATTTTCCGCTTGCGATATCCACGCGCGAATTGCGTCAATGTGTGTCTTGTAAACTTCCGGCTCCTCCTTGAAGCTCTCTAGGTCAAGGTTTTGCTTCAGAAACTCGATGACCGCCTTATGCTCACCTTTGCGGAAAAGTTCTTTTGCAAGCCTGAAGTCAATTCCCGTGAAGTGGCCTTCGCTTTTCCGCAGCGGAGCTCGAATCGACGTTAGCAGGTGTTCAGCCGCCTTTGCGGTTTTGCCGCGCGATAGTTCGGCCATTCCAAGTGCGATGTTCCCGATATGCGCCGCCTGCGAATATGCCGAATCCCCGATCTCGCTTCCGAACTCGACCACCAGGTCGCGGCCGAGAGCTTCGGCAAGTGCCAGATCGCCGGTATCAAGCGCGGCCCGGCACATATTTATCGTCAGTTCACCGCGGTTCATGTCGCGCTCTTCTGAACGTTCTTTCGTGATCAGAGCTTGAGCTATCCGGCCGAGTCCGAGGACCTCGCGGTTAAGTGCGGCGCGCTCATCAGCGGTGAGCTTTTTGTTGAGGTCATCAAGTTCCGTACGGGCAATGCGGGCAAGTTGGAACGGGTATTCGTAGGCGCCTGCATCGGCTGCCATCCCATCCTTCAACAGCTGCTTTGCAAGTGCCGGCTCGAGGTCTTGAACAAATTCAAAGGCGTTGAGCCGAATGGCCTTCTTGGCCTTATTCATCTCGACCTGCTTGATCCACTCATCACGGAGGGCCGCGTATTCGGGCGACTGGTCCGAGTCGGAACGGCCAAAAAACCCGTAAACGGCCGTCGCCGACATTTCGGGCCGATTCCGGATGAACCAAAGCCGGTGCACCGTTCGGGCCCTGACCAAAGCCGGTGTTTCGCGGACGTCATAGCTCATATAATGCCGAAGAAGACGGATCCGCGATTCCGTATCGTCAGGTTCGGCGATGACCTTGGCTTCGAGCTTTCGGGCCCGCGCCGCGGTGAGCTTGCCGTCGTCAAGCCCGGGCAGCAAGGCAGAGAGCGCGGCTTCCATGCCCGTTTTGGCAGGTTTTGCCGCCGGGCGCCGGGCTGCCGGCTTTGACTTGAACAGTTTTGGGTCTGAAGTATATGCAACCGATGAATTAAGGCTCTCGACGGTGTGCCGGATCAGTTCCTTGAACAGCGGATACTCGGCCGGCGTGTAGGTGTCTT
>JADYZI010000146.1 GCA_020853255.1 Acidobacteriota bacterium | reverse complement strand
GCAAAACTCGGGCGTTCGGCATTGTCCGGCGGCGGCACGAACTTGAGCATATAGACCGCGACGAGCGATGCCGCGAAGGTCGCAAGGTCGATCAGATAAGCATCGACCGGAGCGAACTGCGTCGCGATGATACCTGCGATCGCCGGGCCGACGATCATCCCGATATGAAAGCGTACCGAATTCAACGCCATCACCGCCGACATCATCTCCGGCGGGATAACCTTTTGAATGAACGATTCGAAGGCCGGCCTTTGGAGTGCGGCAAGGCCTGCGTGCAGGGCGACGACGACGAACAGAACCGCGATCGACGGCTCAGAAAGCAGCGCATTCAGGACGAGCACGCCTGTGAGCAGGGTTTGCCCGATCTCCGTAAAACGCAGCACCTTGCGTTTATCAACGTAATCGGCAAGGGCACCGCCGACGAACGCAAGACAAAACATCGGCACGAATTCGGCGATCGCGATGTAACCGACCATCGCGTTCGAATTCGTGAGCTTATACATCTGCCACGGCACAACGATGAACGTCATCATCGAGCCGAAAAAAGAGATAAGCTGCCCGAAAAAGAGCAGCCGATAATCACGCGAAACCCTTAGCGGCGAAAGGTCAAGCAGCATTTGAAGTAACGCGTTCCATCAACGTTTTAGCAGATCTGTCCAATGAAAAAGCCAGGTCGCATAGATGTTTGCGACGATCGAAAAAATATAAACGCACCATTCCGGGATCGTGATCCTTTTCGGCGCAGACTCCAACAATATGATATACGCCCACGGAAGCAATACCATCGCATATCGATAGCTGAATTGATAGCCGCCGGCATTTCCGTGCATCCAGAGGACAAACGTCATCACGATGATCGAAAGCCAACCGGCGAGCTTTACCCCGCCGTCCTTTGCACCCATTCGCAGAAGCAGGAAAAGAAATGGGCTGCTCACAAGGATCGAACTCGAGAACGGGTCGGGCAGCAGATACGGGAAATGATCGACGACATCCCAAATCTTCAGCAGCATCTGCCACGCCTGATCCGGGATGTACTTCGTCGAAAATATTCCGTATCTGTACCACGGTTCGCTTAGGACGCCCGGAATTCTCGCATAACCAAAATCTGAGATCGAGCCGAATCTTGCGAAATTATACGCAAGCGTTGCAACGCCTACCGCGAACGGGACAGCGTTGAATTTTGCGAGGGCGACGTAAGCTGTTTGCTTGATCGCCGCGGCTTTTTTTTCGGATGGATCCTTGCGGCCAAGGAAATAATAGAAGATCGGGGCGGTCAAAAGGATCTCGGTCCGATTGCCGAAGGCGAGTGCAAAGAACGCTCCGGCGATCAGCGGCCGTCGATCGAACAGCGTAAAATACAACGCCCCCAATTCGCCGACGACCGCAAAGCCGAGTGCAAGCTGCCACGCTCCTGCGAACGCGAGATTCGTCCACATCCACGTTCCAAAAAGGACGGCCGCCGTCATCAAGATCGCCCGCGAACGTTGCACCTTGTATCGATCGGCGATCGACAACAAGAACCACGCGGCGGCACCGGCAAGGATCGCCGAGATCCATGCTCCGGGCATCTCATTGATCAGCCCGATGGCTTTCAAGAAAGCTGCCGGGATCATCGAAAGAACGGCACCGAGCGGAAAGACCGAATAATAGCTGCCGTGGTGCGGCACGACTTCATTCAGCCATGACGGCGGCGGTTCCGAAAGCGAGATCGTGCCGGAAAGCAGCCTTCCTGCGACCCGAAACGTGTAATCGTAATAATTCTGCGGCTTTGGATTTGAGAGGAAATAGACGACGGCCGCAGCAAGCGAAAGCATCGCCTTCTGCTTTGCCCCAAGCGCCTGCCATTCCGCGTCAGGCGGCGAAGATACGGAGCTTGAATTCGTCATTTGCAATATAGATCTCGGGCCGTCGATCAGAAAAGCGGGTCGATTGACGAAGGATCATTGGCAGGCCGCCATGCGGCGTGTTTATACCGTATTCTCGGCGCGTAAATATCGCTGCGATCTGCGGATTCAGCCGTTGCGTGATCCCGTATCGGATCGCACGCGAGGCCGGCGGCGAGAACCCGTTCGTTCGACGCGGGTTTACGAACTCGATCGAATTATCGTAAATGTTGATCCGAGTTCGAATGTCGCGTATCGCAAGATCGCGATGCATCAGCATATTGATGACGGCCTCGGATATCGAATAAAAATGATAATGTCCGCGAGGCTTCGCAACGCTGTCACCAACCAGCGTCAGCCTTCGTTTCGGCCGTTCTTTTGCAAGATCGACGTAGCGTTTTATGAAGGCAAGGATCGTCTCGTACTGTGTGTGAAGGTTGCCCTTCACCTCGATCGCCTCGATCAGGTCTGCACGTGCTCCGTCACCTGAAAAACGTGCGACAGTAACATTCGAACGCGGCAGAAGTTCAGCGACCTTCTCGTCCTTTCCGAACAGCAGAACAGCGGCGACCGTCGGAAAAAATTCGTCAGCATTTCCGACCGCGAGCAGAAGGTCCTTCCTCAAAAAATCGCTTGTCTGGTAAAGGTTTTGATTTGGTGCATTTTCATCGAATCCGCTCGCAAAGCTCCAAACGAGTGCGTCGTCAAGATCCGATTCCTTCACATTCTGCAGCGGGATATTCTCAAAGCCGAGCGGCCGAAGCTCATCGAGCCACGCCGAAAGTTCCGAACGCGAAACCTCGCGTTTTTCTGCACCGAAGCGTAGATAGAATCGGCCGTCGCGCGTTCGATAAGGCCGTTTGCGGCCGTCTATATCAAGAGCGACGACACGCTTTCCGCTGTCAAACGCGATCGTGTCAAGAACGGGAACGACCGGCGGCACTATCTCCTCGCGGCAGATACGCGCAAGCTCCTCCTGTACCCATTCGGGATTGCTGACGCCTTCGATCCGAAGCTGGTCGTTGACGCCGAAGATGATCGTCCCGCCGTCCGTGTTTGCTATCGCGACGATGCCCTGCGCTATCCGCTCGCTGTTCGAGAGCTTTACCTTGAGCTCCAGATACGTGTCCTCGCCGCCGCGGATCAATCGCAGCAATTCGGTTCTGGTTGTCGATGGAGAATCTTGATTGACGAGATATTCCTGAAAGGAATGATCTCCTGTTGACTCGAAACGCGGGCTATGTCGGAATCTTTTTCGCGGCATAACGTACTTCAACTCTGACTTCCCTATTGAAACATTTAATGATCCGCAAAAGCAATTCCCGCACAGATCGTGCACTCTGATACATTTTGTGCGGTTTGATACATTTTGTGCGGTTTGATACATTTCGTGCGGTTTGTGCTATCGCTCACACCCGAACCTGCGTAAACTTTTATCTGTGGACGGACCGAGCAACACAACCGTTTTTGCGTACGACGCATCTGGTAAGCTGGTGGCGGAATATTCGACCGAGCAGGCTTCGAGTCCGACGGTGAATTACACGGCGACCGATCCTTTGGGGAGTTCGCGAGTGATAACGAATAAACAGGGCCAGGCAGTCTCAAGGCGCGACTTTATGCCGTTTGGCGAGGAAGTTGCACCCGATGTGGCATATCGCACCGCAGCTTTGAAATACGGGATTTCGGATGGCGTCCGACAGAAGTTCACGGGCTACCAGAGGGACGAGGAGACGGCTCTGGATTTCGCCGAGGCCAGATATTATTACAACGACCACGGCCGCTTCACCGCCGTCGATCCGCTGCTCGCCTCCGGCAAATCCGCCAACCCCCAAACCTTCAACCGCTACGTTTACGTTGCGAACAATCCGTTGGTGCATACCGACCCAACGGGAATGAGTCCCGCCGACTACTATGCAGAAGATGGCAAGTATCTTGGCTCCGACGGCAACGCCGCAGACACCAGTATCTACATTGTCAAGGGAAAGGGCGAAGATAACGCCAACACAAAGCTATCGCCGGGGGTTGCGATCACAACGTTGCCAAATTTGGCCATTCGAAAGGCAATCGGCAAGATGGCCGACAGGAGCAATAAGCCTACTCATTTCTATAAAGGCAAGGACTCAAACAAGAATGACCCCTACGGAAGATTCCATGAGGAGGGATTGGTCGCGAAAGAAAATGCCGACGGCACTACTACTATTATAAACAATGCTCCAGGAGCGCTTGCGACGGAGGACGTTGCCGAGGTGGACCCGAAGATTGCGGCAAATCCCAACGAACAAGGTGCTCTAGACACAATGTTGACCGAGACGGACATTGTGGTATCCCATGCTCACCTGGAAGGGGGGCAGTTTCCACCGTCTAAAGGTGGATCGCTGCAGGTCGGGGGTGAGTTGTTTGTTACTCCGGATCAACCTCCTTCGCGCCAAGATATACTTAACGCGCGTGATGGGCGGACTTACATATCAACATCGTCGCTTGATAATAAAGTCTACTTTTACAACAGCGGCGGAGTTTATGCTACATTCCCGCTGGACAAATTCGGGAAGGTTAGATTGAAATGAGCAACATTTTTAGTCGAGTATTTTCACTCTTCATTCTGACACTGCTGCTTGGCGTTTCCAGTTCGGTGGCTCAACAGAGATATTTTCGGATCATCGAGTTTCGGATCGATTCTGAGCTGGTTCAGGATTATCGGGTTGCATTCAAAGTTGGAGAGCGAATGATCCGACCTACAACTGATAAAGACAAGATCTTCGTTCCTGAGGCTGTGCAAAACGCCGACTCAATCTATTTTTACCTTTCTGCTGATGGTGAGGCGTTTGCCATCGGTCCGATCGCGATCACGGGCTATCTTGACAGTGACGACCGAAAAATCGACTACTCAGTCTCGATAACACATGGAGAAGGGGCGTGCGTGAAATATACCCTTCGTCGTGAACCTTGGATAAGGCCCGGAACAGATCAGTTTGCTGATCCGATCACGTTTTCTAAAACTAAGGGCTGTACACCTGTGAGCGGGAAGCTTCTCGATTTGACGTTGCCCGCGTGCGCTCGGATCGGAGCTGGAGAGGATGCCAGCGTTGCACGGGCCGCTAATGCTAGCCCGACCCCGATTGAACAGTCGATGGGTGCGGCTTCTGTTGCTCCACGCGATCCGCACGACGGACGGGTCGTCGGTGAATCTGCGGAGGTCATCATCAACACCGAGGGCGAAGAGAGAGCCCCTC
>JADYZI010000145.1 GCA_020853255.1 Acidobacteriota bacterium | reverse complement strand
ATTCCGGCTGACAAGAATATCCAGCGCGAGGTTGATTCTCATTGCTGACTTGGGATTCTCAAATTCGCCGGCAAGCGGCGGCCAGGCAAAATTCCTTGTACGTTCTATGTTAAACGCCCGTGCACGGGGGTTAATGTATAACCGGGAACAATAGCTCAAAGATTGGCGAAACAGGCGCGAAGTCGATAAGATACTAAAAAGTCAGACATGGATTTCGGAGGAGCTTGTTAGACAGGCTGAGAGGCATAAACTTTATAGTTTACGCGACTCCTTGAACCTGATGCGGATAATGCCGACGAAGGGAGAAAAACGATGCCACAAGTAAAGAAACAAACATCAAACGTCAAAGAAGAAGCTGCCGCCGGGGTGCGGAAGCCCGCACGAAGTAAGGGCGAGATAGAGATCACAATCGACAATATCCGCCCACCAGCCTCGCCAAAAGGCCATTCATTGCAGAAGCCCGCGCGTGAGCTAGGGCTTAACGCGGAACGCACGAGTGATGAAACCAAGTTGCCTGCTTCGCAGAAGATCTATGCCAGCAGCACGCACAGTGTCAGTAGCCCGCACGTAAGTAAGGGCTCATCTGCCGAATCAAAGAACTTCCAGTTACGCGTTCCATTTCGCGAGATATCGCTCACACCGAGCAAGGCAATGGACGGCACGATCGAAGAAAACCCGCCCGTCCGCGTTTACGACACCAGCGGCCCGTGGACCGATCCCGATCATCGCCATAATGTCCGCGACGGCCTGCCCGCACATCGGCGCGATTGGATAATCTCACGCGGCGACGTCGAAGAATACGAAGGCCGCGAGGTCGTCCCGCAGGACAACGGATATCTCACAAAAGGTGCCGAAGAATTCGCCCGTGTCAGCAGCCCACGTGTCAGTAGCCCGCACGTCAGTAATGGCTCCGCTTCACGCAACGGCGAACTGGAGGAATTCCCGGGTCTCAAGCGAGCTCCGCTCCGTGCAAAACCCGGCCAGTGCGTCACCCAAATACACTACGCCCGCCAAGGCATTATCACGCCGGAGATGGAATTCGTTGCGATTCGGGAAAATCTTGGGCGGCAGATTGCGTTTGAAACTCTTGCCGACGAGCAAATCAATGACCGCAGTTCGCTTTTTCATCAGCATACGGGCGAATCTTTCGGAGCGTCTGTGCCGAAGTTCGTTACGCCCGAATTTGTGCGCGATGAAGTTGCACGCGGCCGCGCGATAATTCCGGCGAACATCAATCATCCCGAAAGCGAGCCGATGATTATCGGCCGCAACTTCCTCGTAAAGATCAACGCGAATATCGGCAACAGCGCGATTGCCTCGTCAATCGAAGAAGAGGTTGAAAAGATGCGTTGGTCAACGCTTTGGGGCGCCGATACGGTGATGGATCTTTCGACGGGCAAGAATATCCACGCCACGCGGGAATGGATTTTGCGGAATTCGCCCGTGCCGATCGGTACGGTGCCGATCTATCAGGCACTCGAAAAGGTGAACGGCAAGGCGGAAGATTTGACGTGGGAAATTTACCGCGACACTTTGATCGAGCAAGCCGAACAAGGCGTTGATTATTTCACGATTCACGCCGGAGTTCGTCTGCCATACATTCCGCTGACGGCGAAACGCACGACCGGAATCGTCTCACGCGGCGGCTCGATCATGGCGAAATGGTGTCTCGCCCATCACGAAGAAAGTTTTCTCTACACACGCTTTCGAGAGATTTGCGAGATTATGAGGACTTACGATGTTTCGTTCAGCTTAGGCGACGGATTGCGTCCCGGCTCGATTGCCGATGCCAACGACGAAGCCCAATTTGCCGAACTCGAAACGCTCGGCGAACTGACAAAGATCGCTTGGGAAATGGATTGCCAAACGATGATCGAAGGTCCCGGTCACGTCCCGATGCACCTCATCAAAGAGAATATGGACAAACAACTCGCGGTCTGCGGCGAAGCACCTTTTTACACGCTCGGACCGCTGACCACCGACATCGCACCGGGCTACGACCACATCACTTCGGGCATCGGAGCGGCGATGATCGGCTGGTTCGGCTGTGCGATGCTCTGCTATGTTACGCCAAAAGAACACTTGGGTTTGCCGAACAAACAAGATGTCAAAGAAGGCGTTATCACCTACAAACTCGCCGCCCACGCCGCCGACCTCGCCAAAGGTCATCCCGGCGCTCAATACCGCGACAACGCCCTCTCAAAGGCGCGCTTCGAGTTCCGCTGGGAAGACCAATTCAACCTCGGGCTAGACCCCGAAAAGGCAAAAGAATTTCACGACGAAACCCTCCCTGCAGAAGGTGCCAAACTCGCCCACTTTTGCTCAATGTGCGGACCGCATTTCTGCTCAATGAAAATCACGCAGGAAGTCCGTGAATTCGCAGCCGAACAAAACATCGAAGCCGAAAAGGCTCTCGCCGTCGGAATGAGCGAAAAAGCAAAAGAGTTTGTGAAAAGCGGAAGCGAGATCTATCACGGGAATTTACCCGATGGGGCGAAAGAGCATCATTAGTTTTTTCGTTGGAATTGATGATGATATTTTGCGCGTGTCGTCGGTGGGACAAAGATCGATCCAAAACCTGACGGGAATGATTCTGTGCTAATTTTGCGGTAGTGATTGATGAAGATATCTGCCGAGGCGCTTGTGGGTGAAGAGTTGGCTGCGTGTTACTCGCTGACGCCGATGGAACTCCAGCGAGAATCGACAAAACTGTGGGAAACTTACCTTTCATTAGGAGGTTCGCTTGATCCTGAGCCCGATACGCAAAGTCCTTTCTTCGATCGCTCGGCACGGGGTTGATGGGCGGCCGGGCGTAACTTTGCGCGAGAGAGGGGCAACATCATTGAACCTAGATCTTCCTCGCAACTATCGCTACGGCAATTAGGTGCTGGTCGTATTTCCGGAAGACCTTTCGCATTGCCATTATGCGTTTCCGTTCTTTCGGGTGTGTTGCGATATTGAACAAGATCTTTAGGGTCCTCAAGAAGCCTTCGTCATGAACGATCCTTCCGGGTTCAAGCAAATGCATCGAATTTGTTTCGACTTTCACGATCGCGAATCCTTCTGCTTCCAGCAAATTAGACCACTCCTCGACGGTCAAAGGCCGGGCGTTAACTTTTATCACCTGGGCAAGCTCTTTCAGAATTTCCGCTTTTGTTGTCTCCGAAATATTTTCAGGCGTAAGGCATAGTTCGTGAATGCCGTACAGGCCACCTTGTTTCAATATTCTGCAGGCTTCCCTGATGATCTCTGATTTTCGATGATCTGCCTGCATCGTCAGCATCGCTTCACCGTAAACCTTGTCCCTCGAATTTTCGTCAAGTGATGTGTCCGCAGCACTTCCGTTGATGATCTTTCGGCCCTCGCCATTCACGATATTTTTCAAATTTGCCGCCGCGGTTTCATCGAGCTCGATCCCGACATACGATCTCGGACGTCTCCGCAAAGCAAGCGAAGCGGTAAATCCCAAGCCTGGGGCAAACTCGACAATGTCGTCTGTTTCTCGAATATTAAGGGCATTTATCAGCCTAGCGGTCAGATCGCGCCCGCCGGGACGCAAAACCCTCTTTCCCATTTTTGCCAGAATCCAATGTCCCTGATGTATATTTGTTCGTTGTGCGTTCATAACCTTCCCCTCCTTATCTCGGACCAAAAGCGGCCCATTGCCATTTTGCCTGAGGCCCATAAGTCAATTTCTTCGATCATACGGACATCACTTCAAATTTCTGTGCCTAAAGTCACCGCGAATAAGATTCGGGGCTAGAATTCATCTGTGATTCCTTTGCTACCCTTGTACGAAGGTCTCGGCAAAATCTATATTGTCTATACGACCGGAATGCTTGAAGATGATCCGAATTTGACGAACAAGCGGTTTCCCGGAAGCAAACAAGTTCTTATCGATCGCTTACGGAATGACACGGACATACGGCCGCACAACTCAAAGAAATGCACGATCATCGTGAACGGCTTAACGCTCTTGGAGTTGAGGCGACCGTGGAATAAACCGATACTCGTGATGACAAAAGGCGTATCGAACCAAGCAAGCGAATGACTGACATCCACAACAAGACAGACGGAGACCGCGGGCAAAAGGGCGGGTTTGTCATTACAATTCTAAAAGGTGTCGGGCAGATAATGCTGCAAGAGAACGCGGCGACGGGTTTGTTGTTTTTGATCGGCATATTCTACGGATCTTTGACAATGGGCCTGGCGGCTATCCTGGCGGTTTGCTGCGGAACTCTCACCGCGATGGTGCTTGGTTATGACCGAACTGAGATCGAGCAGGGCCTGTACGGGTTCAGCGCGGCCCTTGTTGGAGTCGCTCTTTTCTTGTATTTCAAGCCGGTTCCCATCGTTTGGGCGCTCGTGATCATCGGGTCGGCGGTCGCCACCATTGTCCAACACTGGTTTATCAAACAGAGAATCCCGGTTTTTACCTTTCCGTTTGTTCTGGTCACGTGGGCGATCTTGTTCGCATCTCACCATTCATTTCCGGAAATCGTGGCCGTTCCAGGCGCCGTGGGAGCTAGTGAAGCCTATAGTGTTACATTTCCACTTCGCGGCTTTGGCCAGGTGATCTTCCAGGACAGCGTTCTCGCCGGGAGCCTCTTTTTTATCGCGATCTTGATCAACTCTCCGGCGGCGGCGCTTTATGCAATTGCTGCAGCGGTCATGGCCGGGATGCTTTCGTCGTTACTCGGAATGCCTGAGGTTGAGGTTCGAATGGGGTTGTTCAGCTACAATGCGGTCTTGTGCGCCATTGTTTTTGCGGGAAGCAAATTGAAAGACAGTTTCTGGGTTTTGATCGCGGTCGTTTTGTCGGTTCTCATCAGCATTTTGATGTTCAGGTATCAGTTGACCCAGCTTACGTTCCCGTTTGTCGCGGCGGCCTGCATCACCCTGGCCATAAAGAACGCATCAGGCAAATTCGCGGATACAGCCAAATGACACAAATGTCCGGCCGGCCTCCGTTATCTTCCCCACTTGAGTTTATTCCGCAGCACGTCAAAGTAATTGCGGTTCGGCGGTTGGACGATGTTGAAGGTAGTGCGGCTTTTGCGGATGATGACGCGGTCGCCGGCGATCATTGTATAGCCGATCTGGCCATCGAGCGTGAGGACGACGTTCTCTGCCTCGTTGACCAGTTTCAGTTCGATCTCGGATGAATCGGGGATGACGATCGGCCGGTTTGTCAATGTAAACGGGCAGATCGGCGTGACAACGACAGCGTTCATTGACGGGTAGATTATCGGCCCTCCGGCCGAAAGGTTGTAGGCTGTTGAACCTGTCGGCGTTGAGACGATCAGGCCGTCCGAACGGAACGAGTTTACGAATTGGCCGTCAAGGTCAACCTCGATCTCGATTATTCGGGCCAAAGCGGCCTTATTGATCACAACGTCATTGAGAACGCGTCCCTGTGCGATCAACTCGTCATCGCGAAAATGGCCCGCCCGCAGCATTACGCGGCTATCGACATCGTAATCGCCGCCAAGTATGGTCTCTAGCGCCGGAAACATCTCCTCAATGCGAAATTCGGTCAGATAGCCAAGGCTCCCGTAATTTACGCCCAGTACGAGTACCTGCCGATCGCCGATCAGCCGAGCGGTCGAGATCATTGTCCCATCGCCGCCGAGGACAATGATCAGATCGGCATCGAACCGATCGCTTGAGCCCGCCGTATGTTCGCTTGAAGGGTCGGGTTTGCCGCTCTCGGCGTACGGTTCACCGATAATGGCCACGCCACGCGTTTCGAGCCAGTTTGAGAGCTCACGGGCCGTCTGCCACGCTTCCGTGTGATTGGGTTTTACAACGATCCCTACAGTTTTTATTGCCGTATTGGCCATTTAATGCGTTCAATGATTGAACAATCGTTGAGAAACTGCAAGCGGCCTTTGCGTTCGTCTTTCATTGGCCGCAGGAAGGCGCAAAATACTCAGAAGAGGCACTCTTGCTTTGAAAATTGAAGACAAACGGTAATCCCAAAGCCTTTATTTGTGCATCTTGCGTATATCTGGGGCTAAATATCTTTCGCGTCTTTGCGGCAACAAATCTTTGGTACAAGCGAGCGATTGGCGCTTTAGTATGCTCTAAAATGTTGATCGCCGGCAGACCGCCCGAACCAGGCGGCATAAGATACAGGTCACCGTAATGAGAAAGGCTGCATCAAAATCAAAGCGGTACAAATTTGGCATTCGCCTTGATTACGTTGGTTCTCGATGACATTTTTGTTAGTATTTCAGTTTGTCCGCCTCAGCAGGTATCTTAGTTTTATTGGGAAATAGAGATGTTAAAGTTCTTCAATCGTCTTGAAAAGACGCGTAATTTCGTCCTCTTGGCCTTTTCCGTTCTGATGGTCCTCAGCCTGGTGATGTTTTATCAGCCGAGGGATGCCGCGCTTGGCGCCGGCTTGACACGGAGCGAGGAGACAGCGGCTAAGGTGGCTGGCCAGTACATAACGGTCGGCGAGGTCGCCCGGCAGAAAGAAAGCTTCAGCCGCAATGGCCGCGGCGGTTCAATACCGGCCCGGACGATCGTCAACTCACTGATCGGAAGCCGGATTGCTCGTGCAGAGGCTGACAGGCTTGGTCTTCGTGCTTCGGATGCTGAGGTTGCGACCTACATTCGCCAGCAGTATAAACCGACGGACGGCAAGCCTTTTGATAAGGCCGCCTATGAAGCGAACGCGATCGAGCAGGAAGGCAGCGTATCGGCCTTCGAAGAGCGTATTCGCGACGGCCTGAGTGCCCAAAAGCTGCGAGCGTTCCTTACCTCCGGCATTACGGTCTCGGAAGAAGAGCTGCTTGAGGATTTTAAGCGAAAGAATGTAAAGTTCGAGCTCTCGTACGTCTCCGTTAACCCGGCGGACCTCGCCCAGTCGATCACACCGACCGACCAGGAACTTCACGATTACTTTGAAAAGAACAAGGCGGCCTATTACATCAGCTCGCCGCAGAAGAAGATAAAGTACATCTTCGTCAACACGTCGAAGATCGGCGAGAAACTCAATATTACCGACGCCGAACTGAAGGCGGAATACGACAAACTGCCCGAAGACAAGAAGATAGCGGGCGTGATGGGCCAGGAGATCGTACTTCGCATTCCAGCACCGGCCCAGGATGCTGATGTGTTCACAAAAGCTAATCAGATCCGCGACCGACTGGTCAAAGAAAGCCAGTTTGTGACCGAGACCGAGTTTGCCGACGTCGCAAAGGGCCAATCGGAAAATCCCGTGACGGCACCGAACGGCGGCCGGCTGAAAGGCCCGGTCCGCGAAAACCCGAACAACCCGACCGATCCGTACCAGCAGCTTCTGAAAATGAAACCCGGCCAGGTTACAGCGCCGATCGGGTTCGAGGGGCGGTATTTTATACTTCGCCGTGGTGAGGAGGTGCCAAAGACCTTCGAAATGGCAAAGAGTGAGCTTGAGGTCAGCCTTCGCAATCGCCGTGCCTACACGGTCGCGGCCGAGCTTGCCCAAAAGATTTCGGATACCCTAAAGCAGAATAAGGATATTCAAAAGACCGTTGCCGAATTTGCCGCTCAGGCAAACATGAGCCCATCCGACATGGCCAAGGAAACGGGCTATGTCAAACCCGGTGACGATGTGCCGAGTATCGGTGTCTCGCCGCAGTTTGAAGAAGGCATTGCGGGCCTCGAAAATCCTAACGATGTTGGCGACAAGGTCCCTGTGCAGAATGGTTTTGCCATCCCGCTTTTGGTTGAAAAGAAAGAGCCGCGAGATGCGGAATTCGATGAGGTCAAGGCCCAGGTGACCGAGGCTGTCAAGATGGAAAAGGCCCGGGCACAGGTCCAGGAGATCGCAAACCAGATCGCGGCCGGAGCAGCAAATGTTTCGGGCCTTGCCGTCGCGGCGGGAAGCAGGAACCTAAAGGTTCTAGAAGCAAAGAGCTATTCGCTCGGATCTCCGCTTGGCACCGGCCCTTCAGCCTCTTCTAACAAGGAATTGGAGGACGCCCTGTATGCCATGAAGGAAGGCGAGGTGACCAAAAAGCCGATCAACATCGGTGATAATTGGTTCATCGTCGGCGTTACGAAACGCCAAGACGCCGATATGGAGCAGTTCGCAAAGGAACGCGACCGGCTTCGCGATGATATGCTCGATCGGAAACGGGGTGAGTTCTTCACTGATTATATGAGCGCAACCCGGCTCAAGATGGAATCCGACGGCAGCATCAAAATATACGACGACGCGATCGCCAAGATCGATGCGCAGGTTGCCGAACCGGAACTTCCGATCGATCTTCCGAGCCAATAACCAGGACCAGTGAAACACAAAAGTGCGGCCAGGCCTCGTGTTCCTTGATAGGAAAGAGCCCGGCCGCTTTTGCTTTTGAACCAAACATACACGGAAAGGTTCACCACTTATCCCAGCCGGTACCCAACCCCGTACTCTGGCCGGGCTTGACCCCGCCGCCTAGCACGGTTCCTTTTGGGCCGGGGACCCAGCGGACCTTATTCAGATCGGCGGCAAGGGTTGGATCTTTGGCTATCATTCGCCCGATCAGTTTTTCAGCCGCTGCATCGACGGCCTTGTCTTTTGCGGTCTTTGCAACGACCTCGGTCCCGACCGCCCTGGCTCCGGCGCGAAAGAGGCCAACCCCCGTCGAGATGGCGAGGCCTACTTCCGCCACTTCACCCGCCGCCTTTGCTACCTTCAGCACCTTTACCGCTCTTTCGGCTCCCTCGCTTGTGTCGTCAATGTAATCGGCGAGCATCTTTGCCGAATTTCGCGTCGCTATCGCGGCAACCACCAGATACGCCTGCGGTAAGGAAACGTTTCCGCCGACATTCAGTTTTAGTGCCTGCAACACCATCTTTTGCGGATAGTCCCATATCGAACTGTCTGGAAAATCGGCACCGCCGAGAAGGTCTGCAACAAAGGTAACGCCCGGAAATGCGTCGTGCCGTATCTTCCAAAGCATGTGATGTTGGTCCCGGCCTGATTCGATCTCGCGCAGAAGTCGGTTGGTCTCCTTCTCAAGCGCCCGCTCGACCGGCCCGCGATAAACTTCGTCATAATACCCGGCCCCAAAAGCTTGAGCGCTAAGGATGGCTTTTCTATCCAGAAGCCCTGTTGCAGTGGTCAGTGGATCACCCTTCATACCTACCGAAAGCCATACCTGGAATGTTCGCGGGTCGATTATCCACCTTGACGGTTCCTGCGGGTCGCGGATAAGTTTCGATTCGAATCGCAGCCAGACACCTTGCTTTTCGAGCATGGTTTTGACTTTTGCCATGTATCGAGCTTCATCGGGGTTATCGGTGGTTGGCTTAAACGCATCAGCGTCGAGGAGTTTGTCTAGATCGAGTCTGACGCGTTTGTCCCAATCCGATATGGCTATCTGCTGCTCGGCAATTCGCTCGGCCCGGCGCGCCAACCTTACGTCGCGGATGACGAGCTGGCCATTGTAATAGACACCTTCGTAATGCCCGCCGTCCCGGCCTTCGGAAACGATTGAACGGCGCATCGCGTCGCGATACTCCTGCTGTACAGCCGGGTTAACAACAGCCGCGTCAAGCACCTTCTGAACCTGCGCGATCTGGGTTTGCGTCATACACTTCAGGGCCATCGGCAACGCCTTGCCGATCAACTCCCGTGCATCCGCGGCTTTTAATGCGATCGCCCTCTTTCGGTTGTTTCCCATGTGTTAATGTGTAGGCCTCCGCCCTATCGCGCGAGAACCAGCATATGAAGGAACGGCTTCGGAAGCAAATTTTTGCCTAGGTTTTCTTTAGTATAGCTCAGCCCGGATAAACCGTTCCGGCCTCGACAAGGCAGACTTGCCAATAGGCAATCCTTTCATGGATCGATTGAAAGCAATCATAAACAAGTTGAAAAGGATCGATTGCGCCTCCTCGCCAGAAAGTGCGAAAATCAAGAGCGTTTAACATTATCGACTGCACAGTTGTTCGACGAATTCGAGAACTTCGATCGCCTTTGAGAAGTATTCTTTTGCACTCGCTAAGTTATGTTCCCTGAATTCAAGTCCATTAAACCAATGCGCATGACAACAAGATACCGAGCCGCCTCGATCGTTCTCTGCTTATTTGTTTTGGCTGCGGGCACATTTGCCCAATGGCAAAATATCGGGATCGTTTCTACCGTAACCCAGCCAAAACCGGGGCATGTTGTCTTTGGCACCAGTTCGAGGGCGGCGGCTTCGGTAGAGTTTTTTGATCGGGACGTCATCCGCGTGCGCATTGCACCCACCGGCAAGTTCGAGCGGGAGTTATCGTATGCATTCGATCCAGCGGCGCGCCCGGCCGGCACTGAAGTAAAGGTCTCACAGACGCGAACACAGGTCGTCCTCACAAGCTCCGACGGTGCAAAGATCGTTGTCACAAGATCGCCATTTCGTGTAGATGTCTTTGACGCGAACTCACGGTTGGTTGTCGGTGACGACCCGAATGAGACTTTCCGCTTCGATCGGGCAACCGGCGATCTCGTCGCGACAAAGCTGCGTTCGTCCGAGGTCGAGACCTATTACGGCTTTGGTGAGAAGGCCTTTGCCGAAATGGCCCGAAACAGCAAATACGTCGTCAACTGGAACACGGATACGTTTGCGTACCCGATCGGTACCGACCCGACGTATCAGTCCATTCCGTTCTTCTATGCGCTCAACGACGGTAAAGCCTACGGGCTTTATTTCAACAACACGTTCAGGTCGTTCTTTGATATGGGAAAGACCTCGCCGGGCCGATATTCATTCGGTGCCAACGGCGGCGAACTCGATTATTTCATTT
>JADYZI010000144.1 GCA_020853255.1 Acidobacteriota bacterium | reverse complement strand
TTTAATTATTGGGTCTCGTTCAAAAATCAAGGCCATTATCTTCCGCATCCTGACGGCCTGAACGTGAACGGCAAACACGTTGAACAAAAGGGTTACATCACCGATGAGCTGAACGGGTATGCACTCGACTGGCTAAAAGGGCGGCGGACGGCAAAACCCTTTATGCTCTATCTTTCGCATAAGGCCGTGCATGCCGAGTTCATCCCGGCTGAGCGGCACCGCGGAAAATTTGAGAATGAAAGATTCGTCGAGCCGCGCACCCAAGACCCGGAAAATGTCAGCGGAGCGCCGATGTGGGTCCGCAACCAGCGAAATTCCTGGCACGGGGTCGATTTTCCATACCACAGCAAGCTCGACATTTCAGAGTATTACAAGCGATATGCCGAAACGCTGCTCGCTGTTGACGAAGGAATCGGCAAAATAATTGAGCTTTTACGGTCAAAGGGGCTGTACGAAAACACTCTCATCGCGGTCATGGGCGACAACGGCTTTGCCTTCGGTGAGCACGGTTTGATCGACAAACGGACAGCGTACGAAGAATCCATGCGTGTGCCGTTGGTGATGCAGCTTCCGGCGCTGATCAAACCGGGATCACGGGTTGAAGAGGTCGTTGCAAATATCGATATCGCTCCAACATTCCTTGAACTTGCCGGACAAAAGGCGACGCCGGAAATGGACGGCAAAAGTTATCTGCCACTGCTGCTTGGCAGAAAGGCCGCGTGGCGGGACGATCTGTTGTACGAATATTTTTGGGAATACGCGTTTCCGCAAACGCCCACCATCCACGCGCTGCGCGGGCCGCGGTTCAAATACATCAATTATTACGGGCTGTGGGACATTAACGAATTATTTGATCTCGACGCGGACCCGCTCGAGTCTAGAAATCTGATCTCGGACCCGAAATACCGGCAAACCGTAGATTCAATGCGAAAGGAGTTGTTCGCAACAATGGAAAGTACTGGCGGAATGTATATCCCGCTAAAAGAGAACCGCTGGGGCCAGCAAAACCTTCGGCGTGAGGACAAGAAAGAACCGGCTGCCTTTCCACCGCAATTGATCAAAAAGCCGTGACCGGACGAGCACGGTTCGGCTGCAAAGCGGCCCTCAAATGAGTAAGAGGGTCGGGAAAGTACACATGACAAACGCGTTGTAGGCTTCGACTCTTGTTCATCTCATTCGATTTTTTTTCCTCCTATTCAGTGGTAAAACAATTGCCACAGAAGAAGACGAAGGAAATCCGAATTTTGGAACGTTTCGCACCGCCAGTGCGAGCGGTCGATATCGAAGACACCAGACGTTCCACGTCTGGCTACTTTCGAAAGGCGGCCTTGCCGCCCGGAAACTATCTAAACCCGATGCGCTTTAAATTCATCGCAATATTTCTTGTGTCCCTGGCCACGGTTTCGTTCGGCCAGCGTGGATCTGACGATTCCAGGCACATCCGCGTGATGACATTCAACATCCGCTACAACGAGCCTCGCGACGGCGTGAATGCGTGGCCGAATAGGAAGCAGAAAGTTGCTGATGTGATCCGGTTTCATAAGGCAGACCTTGTCGGCATGCAGGAGGCTCAGATCGGGCAGCTTGAGGACCTTGAAAAACTTCTGCCCGCCTTTGCGTGGTGCGGCGTCGGCCGGACGGACGGAAAACGTGATGGTGAATTCTCGGCCATCCTTTATCGCAAAGATCGCTTCAAGCTGATCGAATGCAAGACCTTCTGGCTGTCCGAAACGCCGGATAAACCAGGCAGCAAGGGCTGGGACGCGGCGTATCCGCGGATCGTCACATCCGCAAAATTTCGCGACAGGCGAACGGGCAAGACATTCTTCCATTTCAACACGCATTTTGACCACGTCGGCACAAAAGCTCGCTATCAGAGCGCGAAAATGATAATCGGCCGCATTCACAACGCGTCCGGAGGAACGCAGTCCGTCCTGACCGGCGACCTGAATGTAACGGAAGATACGGAAGCCTATAAAACGCTTACCGCGGCGGACAGTGGCCTGAAAGATGCCCGTTATATCAGCCGTAACGGACATTTTGGCGGTACTTCAACATTCAATGCTTTTAAGGAAATGCAGCCGGGACGAAAGATCGATTTTATATTCGTAACGCCCGGCATCACGGTTTTTGAGCACGGCGTTCTGTCGGACAACTGGAACGGCTTATGGGCTTCGGACCATCTGCCGGTACTTGCCGAGATCGGGTTGCGATGATCCGTTCGTTTCCATCATCCTGATGATCTTTGTGCGATCAACTTTGTATTTTTCTCTCTTGCTTGCGTGTATTCTTGCGGTGGCGGAGCAGGCCCGCGCGGCGGATGCTCGCGCGCGGTTCACGATAAACGATGGCTGGACATTTATTGGTTCGGATGTCCCGAACGGACAAGCGAACTCTGTCGATACTGCCGGGTGGGAGAAGGTAAACCTGCCGCACACATGGAACATCGCGGACACGCTTGACGACGAACCGGGTTATCGCCGCGGTATCAGTTGGTATCGAAGACAGCTCGATCTTGATCACGCACTCAGCGGGAAACGAATTTTTCTATACTTCGAAGGTGTAAATCAGACAGCCGAAGTATTCGTCAACGAAAAACACATCGGCGGCCATATCGGCGGCTATACGGCGTTTGTATTCGATATAACCGAGCTTGTAAGGTTCAGCGGCCCGAACCTGATCGCGGTCAAGGTGGACAACTCGCTCAACAAGGACATTCCGCCGCTTGATGCCGACTTCAATATGCACGGCGGGATATATCGTGATGTTTGGATAATTGCCGCAAATGACGCGCATTTCAAAATAACGGACATGGCCGGGCCGGGTATCGTCGTGCGGACGCCCGATCCGGTTGTGCGAACTAGAGCGGCAATTGCGGTACGAACGGCCGAAGTCTCGGGTTCGATCGCAAACACATCGGACCGAACCCGCAAATTCGAGATCGTTACGACCATTATCGATAAAGGCGGAGCAGCGGTTGTTTCGACAAGATCTGAGTTGGAAGTCCCCGCGCGCGGCGAAGCGGGTTTCAAACATCCTCCGCTCCGCGTCCAACGCCCAAGGCTTTGGTCGCCTGACGACCCGTATCTCTACACGGTGCGAAGCACTCTGCGCGAGAACGGCCGAGTGCTTGATGAACTAAATGAACCGCTCGGATTCCGCACATACCGGTTCGATCCGGTCGATGGCTTTTTCCTGAACGGAAAACCGCTGAAACTTCGCGGGACAAATCGGCATCAGGACCGTGCGGGCTTCGGCAACGCGGTCCCGGACGAGCTCCAGATCCGCGATCTTGAGATAATAAAGGACGCGGGATTTAACTTTGTCCGTCTTGCACATTACCCGCAGGATCCTTCGGTGCTGGCGACGGCCGACCGCCTTGGGCTGATGTTGTGGGAAGAGATCCCTATCGTAAACCTCGTTAATATCTCCGAGGCGTTCAACCGGAATTCGGAGACAATGCTCCGCGAAATGATCCGCCAGCACCGCAATCATCCGGCGGTCATTTTGTGGGGCTATATGAACGAGATATTCCTTGCGGCCCCAAAAACGGAGGAATATACAAAGGCGACGGTCGAATTGGCAAAGCGGCTTGAAAAGATAGTTGACGAAGAAGATCCCGGCCGCATGACGGCGATCGCCTTTGACCGCGGCGACAGCACCGATCGTTATCACGCGTCCGGGATCGGTGAGGTTACGGACGTAATCGGCTGGAACCTGTATTTTGGCTGGTACTACGGCGTGTTCGACGATCTCGGCAAGTTCATGGACGACCAGCATCGCCGCTTCCCCAACCGGCCGCAGTTTATCAGCGAATACGGCGCCAATGCCGACCAACGCGTCCATTCGACGGCGCCGGTACGCTTTGATTCGACCACCGAATGGCAGCGGATCTATCACGAATCGTATTTGCGGCAGATGAATGAGAGAAAGTTCATCTCGGGCGGTGCGGTCTGGAATATGTTCGACTTCAGCTCCGAATTTCGCGGCGATACTATTCCGCATATAAACCAGAAAGGCCTGCTCACATACGACCGCAAACCGAAGGATGTTCTGTCGCTATACAAAGCAAGCTTTGTATCATCGCCGGTGCTGCACATTGCCGTTCGCGATTGGCCGGTGAGGAGCGGAAGCAATACGCAGACGGTTGATGTCTATACAAATCTTGCCGCGGCCGAGCTTTTTGTGAACGGTGTTTCAGCCGGAAAAAAGAATACGCTGCCTTCGCATCGTTCAACGTGGAATGTAGCGTTTCACCCGGGTTTGAATTCACTTGTAGCGCGCGGAACAAAGGCCGGTGCCGCGATCACGGATGAGGCCACGGTCAAATGGATCGATCCGGCCGATATGAGCGACATCGGGATAAACGCCGGAGCAACTTTCGAGTACATCCACGAAACCGGTTCGATGTGGCAGGCCGATCAGCCATATACATCCGGCGGCTGGGGTTATACCGGCGATGCATCCAAGGGAATATCGAACCTTCGCAATATTCTCGGCACTGACCTCGATGCTCTAGCCCAAACTGCTCGTGAAGGAATGTTCGGCTATCGCTTTGATGTCGCGGACGGGGAATACGATCTCGAACTGTGGTTTGCCGAATTGAAAAACATCAAGACCGGTGAACGGGTATTCGATGTTTTGATCAATGGAAATAAGGCCATCGCTTCGCTTGATCTGGTAAAGGAAGCGGGCCCGTTTACGATTTTGAAGCGAAAGTTTCGCATTTCCGCACGCGATCAAAGCGGCCTAAAGATCGCGTTTGAGCCGGTCAAGGGACAGCCGATATTGAGCGGCCTGCGGCTGCTGCGGATCAAATAGAAAGGATTATGTCAGGCATGATAATGAAACGAACCCTACGTCCATTCGCGTTCGCGTTTTTTCTTCTTCTTCTTTTTTCGGCTGCGGGGCCGGCCCAGCGGAAAGCTCCGGCCGCGGCACGAAAGGATGCGGAGATCGAGCGAAAGATCAATGCACTCGTCGGCCGCATGACGGTTGCAGAAAAACTTGGGCAATTGCAGCAATTGGACGGCGACGCGAACGGTACCTATCGGCCCGAACAACTTGAGTTGGCGCGCAAAGGCCTGCTTGGTTCGACGCTGAACGTCCGCGGAGCAAAGATGACGAACGAGCTGCAGCGGGCGGCGCTTGAATCGCGGCTGAAGATCCCGATCCTGCTCGGCTTTGACGTCATTCACGGCTATCGGACGATCTTTCCGGTACCGTTGGGCGAAACGGCAAGCTGGGACATGTCTATGCTTGAGCGGACCGCCGCCGCCGCCGCCGCCGAATCGCGCGCGGCGGGCGTTCACTGGACATTTGCTCCGATGGTCGATATCGCCCGCGATCCGCGATGGGGCCGTATTATCGAAGGCGCCGGCGAGGACACATTTCTCGGTTCGCAGGCCGCGTGGGCACGTGTGCGCGGGTTTCAGGGCACAGATTACAGCCGCCCCGATAAGGTGCTGGCGACCGCAAAACACTGGGTCGGTTACGGTGCCGCCGAGGCAGGCCGCGATTACAATACGACCAACCTTACCGAACGCGCACTGCGTGAGATCTATTTCCCGCCGTTCAAGGCCGCGCTCGATGCGGGCGTCGATTCATTCATGACGTCGTTCAACGATCTTGACGGCGTGCCCGCGACGGCGAATCCGTTCGTCCTGCGCGAAGTGCTGCGCAAAGAATGGGGCTTTGACGGCCTGGTGGTCAGCGATTACACGGCGGTAATGGAGCTGATGTTCCACGGCTTGGCAAAGGACGAACCGTCGGCCGCAATGTACGCGCTAAATGCCGGGACCAACATGGAGATGGTCAGCCGGTTCTACAACAAATATGGCGAACAGCTTCTAAAAGACAAGCGCATTTCAATGGCGACGGTGGATGAGGCCGTCCGCAATGTTCTGCGGGTAAAATTCCGCCTCGGCCTGTTCGATCATCCATTCGCCGACGAGGCCCGCGAGAAGAATGAAGTGTTCAAGCAAGCTAACCGCGACCTTGCAAAAACAGCGGCAGAGCGTTCGTTCGTTCTTCTAAAGAACGACGATCAGACATTGCCGATCAAAAAGGACATTGATGAGATAGCGGTCATCGGCTCATTGGCCGACAACAAGGCCGAGATGAACAGTAACTGGGCCGGCGACGGCAAACCGGACGACCCAATAACGGTCGTTGAGGCGTTGCGCGAAAAATATCCGCGAATAAAACTGCGGTACGAAGCCGGCTGTGACCCGAAGTGTGAGACTGACGCCGGATTTGCAAAGGCGGTCGATACGGCAAAGGATTCTGACTTTACGGTGCTGGTCGTTGGCGAATCATCGGCGATGAGCGGCGAGGCTTCTTCACGAAGCAGCATTGACCTGCCCGGCCGCCAGCTTGAACTGGTAAAGGCCGTTCACGCGACAGGCAAGCCGTACGCCGTAGTCCTGATAAACGGCCGGCCGCTGACGATTAACTGGATGGCCGAGAATTCGCCCGCGATACTTGAAGCCTGGTTTCCGGGTACTATGGCCGGCCCGGCGATCGTTGATACTCTTTTTGGCGACGCGAACCCGGGCGGAAAGCTGCCGGTCACATTCCCGCGCTCCGTTGGGCAGATCCCGATCTATTACAACCACAAGAATACGGGCCGGCCGTTTGCGGCAAGCAATAAGTACACGTCGAAATATCTCGATATCGACAACACTCCGCTTTATCCGTTTGGCTACGGTT
>JADYZI010000143.1 GCA_020853255.1 Acidobacteriota bacterium | reverse complement strand
TAACGCCCATCAGCAGTTTGTTCTCTGCCAGGCCATTTCTTGGCAGCACACCGCCTGACTGGTCCATCATGTCTATCCAACCCGGCGAGACATAACGGCCCGTTGCATCGATCTCCTGGCGGCCTTTTCCGGTTATCTTTCCGATCCGTACGAATCGCCCATCCTTTATTGCAACATCCGCCGCGATCCACGGATTGCCCGCACCGTCCAGCACGCGGCCATTGCGGATAACAATGTCATAGTCGGCACTCTGGGCCAGGAATACCTGTGCCATGGGGCCGCACATCAAACATAGAACAAGCGCGACGAGGCGGATCGAATTTAATACTTTCACCAAATGCCTCCAAAGTAGTGGACTGTAACGATTTGCATGTACCTCTGTGCCCTTTGTGGCTTCACCTTAGCGGCCTTTGTGTTTAAGAGACCGTTGACACATAGATCGCAGATCGTCAATTGCCCGCGGCTAGAACTCTATCCTGAATCCGATCTGTCCTTCGCGGCCGGGCAGTACCTGGGTCGCCGCACCAAAGGGCTGTCCCGTTACCCCGGTCCGGGTCCCGACCGCTGCCGGATTTTTGTGATTGAACACATTGAAGAACTCGAAGAACGCATCGATCTTCACGCGGTCGCCGATATCGAACCGCTTTGCAAACCGCACATCAAGGTTTACGAACGCGGGCGAGGTAAAAGCATTTCTTCCGCCTTCCAGATCGATCTGATTCGTATTTGCATCGCCGTCAGGATCGATGAATTCGACCGAACGGCTGAAATGGAAACCGCTCTGTGCGCGAAAGATGCCGCTGATCTGAAACTGCCAGGGAAGCTGGACAAGGCCGTTCATCTGAAAGATGTGGTCGATGGACAGGTCCGAAGCCCCCTTGTCACGGTCGGGTCCGTTCCAGAAGGTCCCGGCCTTTTCGATAAAGTTTCCGTTCGCGGCTGTGAACGAACCGCTGGCGTTTGTCGCCCCCGTTGCTGTTTCGGTGACCACCGGAACGGTCCCGATAAAATTGTCGGACGGCCTGGTCATTATCCCGAGTGAATTGTCGGTGGCATTCGCGTAAGTATAGTTGGCGCCAAAGGCAAATCGTTTGCTCAGCCGTTTGTTCAGGCTAAGCACCAACGCATCATACTTGCCCTCAAAAAATGGGCCAAATGTGATGATCGGCCCGGCGGTATTCGGCTCGAGGAATGTTCGATTTTGTCCCGGAAGCCTTGAGCTGTATGCCAGATTGCTTATACGCGGGCCAAGGATGTTGCGTATCTCACGGTGGAAATAGTCCGCCTCAAAAACCATGTCCGCCGTTATCTCGCGCTGGACACCGACACTAAACCCAAGAGTATGCGGTGTCTTAAAGGTACCGTCCACTCGTGTCGGATAAACATTGGGCGGGATGATCGGGTTCGTCAAAAGGCCAAAATCACCCCACGCAAAATAACCGGCCGGCTGGCCAACGGCGGCACTTGCCTGGGCCGCGTATTGGTCGGGCGTAAGCCCTGTCAGCGACTGAACGTTGTCGATCGTCACCACAGTGTTTGCCGGAATGAGGGCGTGACCGGGTGCAACTACCGCATTGAGGCGGTCAACACCGACAAACGGCAGCGATGGCGCCAATGGGCACGTCAGTCCCGCCGACGTGATCTGCTGATCGGTCAAATTGCCAACAAAGCCGTTCGAAAGGCAAGGCCCGTTTCCCAAAAGCAGCAACCCAATGCTTGAGACAAACGACGGTGAACCGTAAAGCAGGCGTGGAAAGAGAAGCGATTGATAGCTGCGTTGGTCGGTTCCGCCAAAACTGGGGACATTTCGCACCAATCCGAGACGAAACTGGTCATAAAATATCCCGACATTGCCGCGGATCACCGTTTTTGGCGTAACCGACCAGGCGACGCCGACGCGGGGCGAAAAATTGCGCTTCGCGTCGAACTCTGAATCGTTGTCCCACCGGAGGCCGAGGTTCAACGTCAGATTCCTTAAAAGCTTCCAGTCGTCCTGGACATAAAGCGCGTTGTAATAATTGTTGAGGTGTATCTCGTCGTCCTTTGGCGTATTGCCGCCAACAACGGCGATCAATGGGATGCCGCCGGCAAGCGGGCCATATTGGGCAAAATCGGACGTGGTCCCAAAAAGCTGTATCTGGACCACCCGAGCGTCAACACCGTCGACCTTTGTTCTTAAAAAGTTCCAGCCGAATTTTACGTCGTGATCACCGATCAATTTATTGACGTTTGCCGAGAGCGACGTATATTTCTGATCAAGATTTGAGGCCGACCGTGCATTGCCAAATGAAACGGACGGGAGGTCGCCGAGGAGGAAACAGCATCCATTGGCGCTAAACGGATCGTAGAACGTCGAACCGCCCGCTTCCGGGTGCGCCGGACGTATGCTTGACGGTTCGCCGCGATAACCGCCGCGGAGCGTAAGGATAAAAGGGTTGCCCTTGTCGCCCAAAAGCACCGTGTCGCCAAACCCAAGCAGCAGTTTTCGGAAGCCAGTGTTGTTGCGTGCCGACGGCAGGCTCCCGGCGGATGAAAGCGGCAGGAATTCGCTCACATTGCCGTTGGTATAATTCACCTCCTGGGTCAACTGGTGGCGGCCAAACTGTTGATTAAGTTTTAGGAACGCACGCGTTTCGCGCGTTCGCGACGGATTGTTGTACGGATTTTCCTGGTCTTCGAGAAGCTGGTTGACGACCGGATTTCCGGTATCAGGAAAAACAAAATTCAGTACACGGTCTTCTGTGATCCTTTCGGCGGAGCCAAAGAAGAATATCTTGTCCTTAATGATCGGCCCGCCAAGAGCAACACTGTAATCGTAGCGTTCAAGTTCGGGAGCGTCGGTGATACTCGAATCAAGCGAGTTTGCCGAATCAAACGCATCATTGCGAAGAAACAGCGAACCTACGCCGTGAAAGGCGTTGCCGCCGCTCTTTGTAATGACATTTACGATCGCGCCGGACGCCTGGCCGAATTCGGCCTTGTAGCCGGTAGTGAGCACCTGAAATTCGGCAATTGTTTCCTGATTGAACTGTGCCGCCGGGCCGCCATTGACCGTGTCCTTATTCGGCTGGCCGTCGATCAGGAAGTTATTGTTGCCGCTGCGTTCGCCGAGCACCGGGTTCGACTTGTCGCTGCCGGCATCCGCCTGGCGGTTGATGGCAACACCGGGCACAAGCTGCATCAGATCAAGGTATTCGCGGCCGTTGACCGGCAGCGTTTTGATCTGCTCCGGCAAGATCGTGCGGCCTGTGTTCGAAGCATTCGGCTCGATAAGCGGAAGCTCACTGGTTACCGTGACCTCGCCCGTCACCCCGCCGGCAACCGTTAGCTGAACGTTGAACGTCGCAACCCGATTCAGGGTGAGTTCGACGTTGTAAACGCCTTCGGCAAATCCAGTGTGCGACAGTTTGAGCGTGTACGTACCGGCCGGAAGGGCTACGAACCGATAAAGTCCCGCGTCGTTTGTAACAACGCTTCGCTCGACCGCCAAGTTTGAGCCCGTGGCTGTGACCGTCACTCCGGGAATGACCGCACCGTTCGGATCGGTGACTATTCCTTCGATCGTCGAGGTCGTTGTTTGTGAATGGACAAGGGAGCAAAAGGAAACCGCCGCGATGATCGCACAAGAGCCGATGAAATGTTTGAACTTTCGCATTTTCTTTAACCTCTCTAAACCAAAGGATTCTGTAGATCTATTGCCAATAGATATCCCACCCGTGCTTGTTCCTTTCCATCTCTCATCGGAGATCGGGCCCGCGCCGCTCAACGGCCGTTCTTTCGAAGCCCTTCAACCTCTTCGTACCAACGTTCGCCCGAACCGGATTCTTTATCAAACTTTTCAAGTAATTTGAGCGCCCGTTTCGGCTGGCTATGCGCGCACGCGACCAGAATGGCGTTGATCGCCGCCATCGGGGCAACGTATGAATCAATGAACGAAGCCCGGGCGGTCGATGCAATGACGGTGCGGTCGCAAATGCGGGCGATCGGCGTGCGGTCATTGTCGGTCAAACCGAGTGTCGAAATACCGTTTCGCTTTGCACGCTTGGCCGCCTCGACCGTTTCGCGCAGGCATTTGCCGAAGCTGATCGCAACGAGCAGATCTTTGCCCGTCATCATATTTAGCTGATTCTGGATCGAACCGCTTGTTCCGACAGGTGCCTCGGCATTGTGGCCCAAACGGACGAGGCCGTACGCGAGCGATATCGCAAGTGAGGCCGCAAAATCGAGTCCGATGACAATGATCCGGCGCGAAGTGCGTATCTTCGCCGCGACCTCAATGATCTTGTTCACATCGAACCCGGCCTTGAGCGCGTTCAGGTTTTCGAGGTCTTTGTCGAGGCTAAGGCCGACATAATCCGCAACGCTTCGATGCTTTCGCGTTGCCGCACGCATTGCGGCATAGGGCGTGATCTGCGTAACAAAATGATTTCGAAGGTCCTGAACAAAATCGGCGAATTTCTCATAGCCCATCGCCTGAATGGTCCGAACGATAGTTGCAGAATCGACACTGTACCGCCGCCCCATTTCCCGCGATGATAGAAAGAATGTTTCGTGCGCTTCGGCCAGGATCTGGCCTAAAAGCTGTTTTCGGCTTCGGCTAAGTTTCGTTTGAGCTTCAAGAAAGCGGGCCTCAAGCGGTGTTTGCCCATTGGACCTGTCATCTCCGGTGGGCGATCCATTCCGCGGCGGCTTTCGCGCACTTTTTCTTACGCCCGTATCTGCTTTGTTTTTTGTTCGAGCTGCCATGTCTTGCTCAACTCAGGTCGGGAGGCTGTTAAAACGCTGGCCGGAGACACTTTCTGAACCCCAAAATGTCAGGGGCGAGCGATTTTACGATTGCAACGTATGGTGCATTTAGGGTGTATGCACACAGAAGATACATTGATCGTTGCATCCGTGTCAATAGGCCAGATCACATTTTTGCAACAAATGATGCTCGCCGACAGTTCACTGCAACTATTGATGATATTTGGATGATCGTTCGCGGCGGGAATTACTGGTGCGCGATGATCGAGCTTCGTTGTTACAGGCAGTTACTTGCCGACCGCGAAACCGCCGTCGATCTCAAATGCCGTTCCTGTAACAAAAGCGGCCTCGTCGCTGGCAAGATAGACTATCGCGGCGGCTATTTCCTCGGGTGTGCCCATGCGGCCGACGGCCTGGGTGGATGCCATATCGTCGTAGGCCTTTTGGGGATCGGGATATTCCGAAATGCGCTTGGCGACGAACGGTGTCTCTACACGGCCCGGGCAGACCGCATTGGCGCGAATGCCCTGCCCGGCGTGGTCAAGAGCGAGGCATTTTGTAAATCCGACGATAGCAAATTTGGTGGTGCAATAAGCAAGGCGGTCCTTGATCGCCATAACACCGCCGATAGATGCCGTATTGATGATCACGCCATAGCGCCGTTCGATCATTCCCGGAACGAACGCCTTGGTCAGATCGAACATACCGCGGACATTGACGGCATAAAGCCGATCAAGATCGTCGGCGGTCGTTTCAAGAATAGTGCCGACGTGGCCGATCCCGGCGTTGTTCACAAGGATATCGAGACGGCCCTTTTCGGCATACACTATGTCCCTGACGGACTCGCAGGTTTGAGCACCCTGCATCAGGTCAAGTTCGCAGAACGCAGCCTGAGCACCGATATCGCCTGCGACGCGCTTGCCGTTTACGGCATCCACATCGGCGACGTAAACAAACGCACCGGCGTTTGCGAGTGCTTTCGCAACCGCCTCACCAATGCCTGACGCAGCCCCGGTGACCAGGGATGTTTTGCCTGTTAGATCGAACATGAACGTTTTTGCCGCGCGGATCTACACTATTGAACTATAACGATCGGGCCTTTGTGTCCTTTGTGTCTTCAACTTAGTGGTCTTTGTGTTAAAAAAACCTTTAACCCAAACGCTACCCCGCTGAAACGACATTGTACAAAATGCCGAGGCCTTCGATCTCGACCTCGCATACGTCGCCGTCTTTCAAAAATACCGGCGGCTTGCGTGCAAACCCGACGCCCGGCGGCGTTCCCGTTGCTATGATATCGCCGGGTTCAAGCGTGATCGAACGCGAAATATATTCGATCAATTCCGGTATTCTAAAGATCAACTGGTCCGTGTTCGAATCCTGCATCGTCGCATCATTCAACCTAAATTGAATTCGCAGCTTGTGCGGATCGGCGATCTCGTCTTTAGTTGCAACGAACGGCCCGAACGGGGCAAACGTATCGCATGATTTTCCACGCTGCCATTGCCCGTCGGCGAACTGCATATCGCGGGCGGAGACGTCGTTAAAATTGGTGTAGCCGAAAACATGGTCCATCGCATGTTCAAGCTCGATGTTCTTTGCCCGGCGGCCAATGACGACAGCAAGTTCGGCTTCGAAATCGACCTGTTCGCTTCCGACGGGAAGCAGGATCGCATCTTCGGATGCCGCAACACAGGTATCGAATTTTGAAAAGATCAGTGGCGTTTTCGGTATCGCGGCACCGCTTTCTGTAACATGGTCGAGGTAGTTCAGCCCGATACAGATGATCTTTGACGGCCGCGGCACGGGTGCCTCAAGTTTAATATCGTCAAGGCTCACGTGCGGAAGTTCTCCACTCCCTACGGCATCCATCGCGGGGCCGACAAAGCCGGTCGCAAGATCATAGCACCTCAGTATCTCGGAACCGCTGAGGCCCATTGGCAGAATCGAAGGCGTTAGGTCCGCGACCTGATCTTCGTCGATCAACGCTCCGATGCGGTAACGACGTTCGCCCGTATGTGTAATATTCTTTGGATTAAAACAAACGAGTTTCATTATTTTTGCAGGCCAGCGATCGGCACCCAAACGAATCGCGGACGATAGAAATCGGCATAGATCGAATCGCCCGGCTTTGAACCGAACGGAAGATTACTGTTGTACGAAACAAGCATCTTTCCATTCTCGATAAACTGCGGGTGCATATGAGGATTATAAACGCTCAACCCGCTTTGCAGCGATTGCCCTTCGGTCATTCCCGGCAATTTGGTCATTCCAGCGGTCGGTGTTCGATAGAAGTGATGCTTCGATCTGAACGGGCCCTGCGGTTCGCATGCGGAATAAAGATATAGGTCCTTCCATTCCGAATAGCCAACCGACGTGTCGAACGTGACCATTACAAAAGTCGGCTTTCCGTCTATGTTCAGCCGGCGAATGGTCAACTCGTCGCTGATGCTGTCGTTTTCGGGAATGATCGACTTGCGGGCGTCAAGGTTCTTTGAGAACGACTTGCCGTCCCACGCCGTCCAGTTCTTAAGATCGACCGCGTGTTCAAGGCCTTTCGACGCATCGACCTTGGCGATGTAAAGCTTTTTAAATTTATTCGCAATGGCGAGCGACGACTTCTTCGCCGTCTTTATCTCGCCTTCATTCCGCATTCCCCAAATATACAGTTCGTTCTTGTCGTTGAGCCAAAGTGAAATGCCCCAGACGGCCTCGTCTGTCTTATTTTTCAGATCGACGATCTTTTCGATCGCAAGCGTATCCGCATCCATTTGTGCGATCGCCTGGGCGCGGTATCTGATCCAGAAGGCCTTATCGAACGGCCTGGCGACGTCCCATTCGTTCAGAAACATCCAGATCTTTTTCTTGCCGCCGACCTCGACAATGATCGGATCGCCAAGCCAGTACATATGGTTCGGATTGTCACTTTTGGGCTTGAAATAGGATGTGGAATAGCCGTTCTTGTCCTTCGGCCCGGTCAGCGTCCGCATTGTCTTGCCGTCCTTTGAACGCACAACAATGCTGTTGTAAACGTAATGGATTACCTCGGGTTTTGGCCCGCAGATCGGCGGCAGGCAGTTTGGCTTGCGAAGGCGAAGCCCGTTCTCGTTCGTATAGACCGAACCGTCGCCCGGCAGTTGCGGGTCTTCCGCTATGTATGAATCAGAAAAAAAGAATGCCGAATCGCCATTCGGCAGCTCGATCGAAACGGTCGTATCGCCGCCTGTCCAACCGGGGCCGTTGCGCGTGAAAATGTCGTTCCATTCTGCCGCCGGCTCGCCTTTGCCTACCGCTATCTCGCATTGCGGAAATATGGCGTACGAAAGCAAGGCAAGGGTAAGGATCAGAACTGCACTGCGTAAAAACTGCTGCATAAAAAACTAATACGGTATCTCGGGCCGGCGGGCGTCGTTCGGATCGGCCCATCGGTTGTTCGGAACGGTTGGCGTCCAATCAGGCCTGAGCGGATCCTGATCGTAGGGATAACCGCCAAGGCGCTTGTAAAGCTCGGCGTACTCGTGCAGTTTGTCGCGGTCAAGCGTAACGCCGAGCCCCGGACCATTCGGCACCTTGATCTTGCCGCCTTCGTATTTCATCAGCCCGCCTTCGATAATGTCGTCGGTCAAATGATGATAATGCGCGTCGGCCGCATAGCTTAGATTTGGTATGACGGCACCGAGATGCAGCATGGTTGCAAGCTGAATTCCAAGCTCGCCGGAGGAATGTACAGCCACGCCAAGCTGGAACGTCTCGCAAACGCCCGCCGCTTTTACGCACTGGCGAATACCGCCCCAGAATGTTGTATCAAGCAGAATGACATCGACGGCCGTATCAAGAATATTTGCCGCAAGCTGTTCGAAATTTACCACAACCGTATTTGTCGCTAACGGCATCCGCACCTTTTCACGCGTGCGCCGCATTCCGTGAAGGCCATAAACCGGATCTTCGAGATAGTCGTTATTGATATCCTCGATCTGCTGCCCAAACCAGATCGCCTGTTCGGTTGACCATGATGCATTCGGATCAAATCGGAAGCAGTCGCCTTCCATCGAACCGCTGCCCAATCCTTCGGCGACCGCGCGATAGCATTTCAATTCGTAAACCGGATCGAAAACGCCGCCCTTCAATTTATGGGCAAAAAAACCGTGCTTTGCTTTTAGATCTTTCGCGTGTGCAACAAGCTGGTCAACGGTCCGCACCTCTCCGCTTCCGTCTTTGGGATTCGGATAACGGAAAAAAAGATAGGAAGCAAACGGAACTTCATCTTGCAACTTTCCGCCGAGAAGATCGTAAACGGGCACGCCCCATTTCTTGCCAATGATGTCTAGACAGGCAAATTCCAGTGCCGCCAAAATTTGCGTTCGGTTGTTATAAAGAGATGCGGTCGGGTTCGCGATCTTGAACCGCATCTCTTCAAGCCGTGCCGGATCATGACCAACCAAATAGGCTTTCATCGCCCGAAACGCGGCCTCGGCCGATTCGCCGCCGCCGCCCATTTCGCCCAAACCTGTGATGCCTTCGTCGGTCTCGACCTCAACTATCGTCCGGACAAACCGACCCCAATGACAGCCGGCCGCATGCCGCAACGGAGCCGCGAGCGGGACGGTTACGGTCGTTGCTTTTATATCTGTGATCTTCATTTCAATCTAGCCAATAGAAAATTAGCTGTTAGCCAATTACAGCTAATTTTCTCATACCGTAAGTTAGATCAACCCGTTTCACTCGGCCTTGTTAACTCTCAGAAATTTCCAGATCTCGTCATAAGCATTGGCGTAATCGGCTTGAGAGAATCCGCCGTGGCCGCCGCCTTTTACGGTGATCAGCTTGTTCACATCACCGGCTTTGTTCAGGGCTTCATGCAGACGCGTCGCCTGGGAGTATGGCACCACAGGATCTTGGTCGCCATGGATCGTAATGATCGGCGGCAGCCCGGCGCGAACGTAGTTGAGCGGCGAAACGCTTTTTGCAACTTCGGCGGCGTTCGGCATTGCGCCGATCCACATCATTGCGTAGTTCTTCACGTTCGGGCCCTGAATCAGATCGTTCACGTCGCTGATGCCGTACCAATTCACTATCGCCGCCGGCTTCATCGGAACATCACCAAATTTTGGGTCGGCATAGCAACGGTTGTCGAGCGGCGTCTTTTCGGGCAGCATGCCGGTGATCAATGACAAATGCCCGCCGGCTGAATGTCCGGTGAGAATAATTTCTGAGGTGTCAAATTTATATTGCGCGGCGTTGCGGTAGATCCAGCGCAGGGCACAACGGGTGTCTTCGACCGCTGCGGGTGCTAGGGAATTCGACGCCATCCGGTACTCGACATTTACAACACGCCAGCCGCGTTCCAGGTACGGCAGGAACTGATAGACCGAACCCTCCTTCGATCCGAATACCCACCCGCCGCCGTGAATATAAACAACGGTCGTCGTCGGGTTCTGGTTGTCACGCGGATACCAGATGTCCAGTTTGAGCGGCGTGTTATTCGCACTGCCGTACACGACATCCGGCTGCATCCAGTATCGGTCGCTGATCTGGAGAAGTGCCGGCGAGGTGGCTTGGGCGTCTGCATTTGCAACCGCGGAGAGGACAACGAAAAACGCGATAATCGAAAAAAGTGATACTTTCATAGGTCTTATCAATTGCCACTAGCTTTAGCTAGTTGAAAAATGTAATGAAAGAGCAGCGGCTTTAGCCGAATCTCAAACAAAAGCATACCTCCTTCGAGCTTCAGCCAAAATTCGGCTAAAGCCGGAAGGATTTTCTTGCTTCGGTCCACTAGCTAAAGCTAGTGGCAATTCAGCTATAGCTAGTGGCAATTCATCTCTGCACTATCCACCAGCTAAAAGCTCGCGGCAATTCATCTAGATCTAAGCGGGCCGGATGCCGTTCTTGCCGGCAGTATGTCGTTTGCCCTGATAGTTTATGTTGCGCAATTCCGCCTTCGGGTCGAACTTGCCAAACTGCGGTTTTGCCGTAATGCCGTCGAACAGGCCCGCGTTCACACCGAAGAGCGAATCAACTATCGGTTCGAGATAATTGCAGCCCGATACACATGCCCAGTCGTTAATGTAGGGCTGATCGGACGGCGATTTTGATGCCGCGCCGTTTGATTCCGGTGTGTAAAAGCTCTCGGTAAAATGGGCCTGAGCGTACGGCCCCTGCATGCTGGTTTTTGCGAGTCCTTTCATCCAATCATTTGCAAGATCAACCGCACCGGCTGCGAACAGGCCGCTCAAGGCAAGTGCGGGCCACGAGCAATATGCTCCGGTCCATTGATGATCGGGCCGGATGCTGAAAGTCACGTCAAGGTCCTTTGTTGAAAGCGCGCGCATCCACGTCGGGGTTTTCAGTTCGCGGACAAAGAAATCGACCATCTCACGCTTTTGCGTCGCGGGCATCATATCACCGATCGTCATCAGGGTTACGCCGAAATCGTAGCAATGATGCACTTCGTTGTAGCTTCCATCAGGCAACTCGCATTTCCAAATGCCGCGGCCCGGAACGTAAAGGTCCTGCACGCGTTTGCCTAGATCTATAGCCTCATTGCGGTATCCTTCTGCCTTCGCCCTATCACCTTTGTGATCGGCAAGTTCGGCGGCAAAGCGAAGATTGTGAACGTTCGCGGCGTTAAGTCCGGCGACCTCGTGAACATAACTCGAAACAGCTTCGAGCAAATTCGTCACGCCGCCGTAATCGGCCAGGCCGTGATCGTTCACGTCCAGCGCCCGCCAATGTTCGGCGTAGCTAAGCAGCGTTTCATAGACGGTTTTGCCATTGACCACCTTGTCGAGCCAGGCCCTATCGCCCGTCCATCGCAGATATTCTTTTGCCATCCGCGACATGGCGTAATCGTTTACGGAATACCACGGGCCAACACCGGCACCCGTAAGGAATTCGGTTCCAAAATGCTTATAGATATCCAGCGTCATCCACGTCTCCATCATTCGTTTCAGGATGGCGGGGTCGAGCATCGACAAAAGCATCGCGGATAACGAAATGTCCCAGAGAAATGTGGTCGTCTCCCAATAACGCGGCATCAGCGTTACATACGTTGTACCGTAAACCGAATGCGGTGATGTGCGACGGAAATAGAGAGCGCTCATCACGGCGGAATGGTAAATGCGCTTTACATCATCATCCGTCGTGACCAGCGTCGGCACGTGTCCGGAAAAGATATTGTTGCCGGGCGTGAACGCGGCTTTTAACTGCGCGTTCCATTCATCGGCCGTCGCCTTTGCTGCCGTATCAAAACTATTGATGATCGCGTCGAAATCCTTCTGCGCATCGGCCGCGTTTTGACCGACGGAATTGACGAAAACGATCGAGGCTGACTGTCCCGGAGCAAGATCGAGTTTGTAAACAAGCCATGACGGCTCGATCTTGTCGGGCTTTGGCGATGAACCCTGAAGTACGAAGGCGTCTGTGTGTTTTGACTTGCACAGGATCGCATTGCGGGCGTTGTCGATCGTACGCTCATTGTCGTATTCGCCCGGCGAATACGCGGCGTTCCACGGTTTTACGCTTTTGGTAACGCCGCCGTTGACGGCCAGCTTTATCTCGGTTTTGCGGCGGGCCTTGGTCAGGTTCGAGACGGTCAGTTTTACCGCAACAGACATCGTCTCGAACGGTACGATCGTCGTGCTTTTTAGTTCGAGGCCTTTATACACGGAGCGTCGTTCGATGCGGTCAGGCTGCCAGACGAACTCTATCGGCGTTTTGGTTGCAGTGAAATATTCGCCGTCAACGTACAGCACGCCGGTCAAAAGTTCGCCGCCCGCACCAAGCGGGGCCACGTTCATTTCGCCCTGCGCGAATGGCGGAAAGGCAATGCTCCGCACCGCTGTGACATCCATCGAAGCCTGTGCGCAGCCCCATTGATTTGTCAGCCCCGGCCATGCGTACAGATCGAGAAATTTATGCGTCATCGTGACAGAACGCATCGATTCGCATGTCGGAATATCAGGCAAAAGAGCTGTAGTTGTCGGAGGCAGTCCGGCAATTGCTTCACTGCCTGCTGTATGAACGACCGCGGGAACTAGGGCCGCCGCGGAGATCGATTTCAAAAATTCCCTTCGTTTCAGTTTTTCCATGATGCTCTACTCGATCTCGATCCGCACCGTTGCCGCCTCGAACGGTTTCAGCCTGACGGTCAGCGGAGCGATCTCGCTGATCCTGCCAAGTTCAATGCTTTCTGTTAAATTCATCAAAACCGCCGACTTGATCTTTGCCGGAACGACAACCTTTACAGATACGCCTTTGCCGGCAAATTCCTGCAGGCGAATAACAAAGATCTTGTTCACAGGCGGATTCAGCGGGGCCGAACTTACTTCGCCGCGGATCACATTTTCTGCTTGCGTTTTGACTGTCACGATCTGCACATTCGGCTTATCAACCGAGAAGAACGATCGTTCGGCGTCGGACGGCAAAACGCCGACAAGCTGCGCCCGCAGGGGAACATTAAAATCGGCACCCATTCGCCACTCCCGGACTGGATCGAACACGCCATCGGCCGCAAAGGCGTATTCGAACACCATGTTCCCTTTCACGCCCGGCTCGGTCGTTGCGAGATTGAAGATGCCCACATCGTGCGTATCGGCCTGCCGGCCAAGACGAACGGCACGCGAATAGATCGTAGCCTCGGGAAGCGGAAATTTGCCGGTGTACATCGCCGGGAAATCGGCGGGAGCACCTTTCGGTTTGACCTTGGTCGCGACATAGCCGGGATAGGCCCAGTGGAACGCCTGCCGGTGCGCGATCAATACCGACGTACGGCCGTCCGTAAACCCGAACAAATGCTGTGTCGAGACCGAATCCTTTCTTGCACCGGGAAGATAATCATCCGGCAGCCGGTCGAAATACCGCTGCCCGCCGCGCATTACCTTTAGTCCGTCCTTTGAAAGGTTGAAAGGAAAGGCAAAGTAATAAGAATCGCTCCAGTTGCCGCCGCCGCCGCCGGGAAATGGCATTTGCTCAGGATCAAGCTCGTTGCGCAGATCGACCCGGTCAAGGCCGTCGTAGATAGTGATCCATGAAAGAGGAAATGAGGAACGCTCGCGCAGCACAACTATCTCGGTCATCTGCGCGCCCTTTTTTACAATGATCCGCGGGGCAACCGGATAAGATACGACCGAAGCATCCGAACCTTCAACACGCAGCAGGTCGTTGAACGGCCTCTCACCTTTCGTGTTGACCAATTCCCGGTTCGCCGTCTTATCGCGGATGCTGCGGATCGTGCCGCCGGCATTGAGATCAACGGCAAACCTTGCATTCTCCGCCGATCGGCCGGCGACTGGCTTCAGCGTGCTTACAAACTTTCCGGGAGTTGTCAAAACTTCAAAAGTCGCGTAGCCCATCGACGGAACAGCTTTCGCGACAAATATCACATTGCCGCTGTCATCAATGTCGAACGGAACAGGCGTTCCGGCGGATGTTTTGATCGAGGTCACGCGGGCGTGTTCAACCGGCGGTTTGAACCGCACAATGTCCGTTCGCTCCCATGAAAGCCCGTTGTAAACAACGAGCGGCAGCGTGTTCCCGCTGGCGGCGGGACGATGAGACGCGTATCGGCCGGGATCGGCAAGAATCTCAATTCCGGTGGAAAGCATCTCGTCAGTTTCCGCCTTTGCCCGGCCTGTGAATTCGACGTATTCCTGATTCTGCTTTTCCAGCGGTCCGCTGCTGTTTAGCTGCGGCCAGCCTGTATTGCCCGCTCCGCTGTGCTCATCGAATGTGAACATCAGATCGTAGATCCGTGCAAAGTTTCCGCTCGGATACGGGATCCGCCCCGTCATTGAGATCGCGCTCCACAACGCTTCAGCCGCTGGAGCATGATCATGGTTGTACCGGCCGACCGCGGCAATGCGAGGGCTTGCGGTCTTTGCTTCGGACCATAGGCCGGACCAATCACCCCGATAGGTTGGGATCTCAGAGCCGTATTTTCCTTCTATATATTTGAAGAATTCGGGCGCGGTACCGATGCGGATCTTTACCTCATCGTGTTTCGAGTTCCACAACTTTGCCGCCCGTTCAAGATTCGCAACATTCGACGGTTCAAAAAAATCGTGGGCATACATCGCCATTACGGCGTCGTATTTGTAACCGGCCTTGTTGTAGGTATTGAGCAGATCGGTAACGCCGATCTCCATTTCCTCGATGTCAGACTTTTTCCCCGCTAGTTCCGGGTTGAACATATCGAACGGCTTGCGGTTCGTGTAAGGATCGAGCGAGTAAGGATCAAGATAATACTGCGTGAATGCTTCGACATACGCACCGCGGTTTCCCTGGCTGATCCAAAGCAAAACTTTTCTGCCGTCCGGCGCTTCCCAATAGAACGGGACCTTGCCGGGAGCAAGATCGGTCGCATTGTTCAGGAAAGTATTTGCACCGGTGACGAGATACTTCGTCCCGCTGTCAGCCAGCACGGACGCGACCGGCATCGGGTGGCCGGGCACGTCGTTCATATACGCCATCTCCGAAAAGATGCCGTACGTTTTGTGC
>JADYZI010000142.1 GCA_020853255.1 Acidobacteriota bacterium | reverse complement strand
TGCCGTCAACCATCTTCAAGACACGTTCGACCTCGCCGCCGAAATCGGCGTGGCCCGGCGTATCGACGATATTGATCTTATGATCGCCGTAACGCACGGACGTGTTCTTGGCCATGATGGTGATGCCCCGTTCGCGTTCGAGGTCCATCGAGTCCATTACGCGTTCGACGACCTCTTGATTGTCGCGGTAGGTACCCGATTGTTGAAGCATTGCATCGACCAAAGTTGTCTTACCGTGGTCAACGTGAGCGATGATGGCGATGTTGCGAATCTTTTCTGGACTGATCATTAACGTAAATCCCTAATAAAGGGCAAACGAATATAATGTCGTATTCAGTGAATAAACGCAATTTCAGGGTCAGAAGTAGTTTCACGCAAAGCCGCAAAGAGACGCAAAGTAAAACAGCGCCACAGGATCGTGCGTTGCTTCTTCGGTTTCTTTCGTCGTCCTCTGGCCCGGCTTCGCCACCATGAAACGCAACGATCAAGAAACGAGACTCACGAAACAAGATGCGGCATCATCAAAAAAGGCCGGCACGCGAACGTACCGGCCAGATCTCTTTATTGCGGTTGGCCATTATCCGGCCTCGCCGACTATCTTGAGGTTGTTGGTGACACCAAAACTGCCGGGGACTCCTCTCGTAAGCATATACGCGAGGTTCGAATCCGCCTTTGAGTCGGCATAACCTTCCAGCGAAACGCGCCCGTTGTGAACGATTATCCGGATCGGCGGATTAGTGCCGAGAAAATATCTGTAGAGCGATCCGCCGCGGCCCATCAGCGTGTGGAGAATGCTCCTGCGAAGGCGGTCGTCCGATGGCGACGGCGGCAGCACCTCAATGTCGTTCACAACCTGTGAGACGCCGTCGATATCTTCCACCGCCGCTCCCGCTTCACTTTTCGTGATCGGGCGGACGACGTAGCCTGAAAGCGTCACCGTTCCGCCATTCACCTTATAACCTATCGCGTCAAAAACACTGTAATACGGAAGGGACATTATCTCTTTCCGCACAGAGCGTTCGAGATGCGATTTCTTGAACTCAGGGCTGCGGTCCTGGGCTTGCACATTGGTCGGGACCATAACCAGCGTCCCCAATAAAAATACCGAAAAAACTAATAATTTTTGCATATATCCTCCTTGGTCGTATGAACTTGATAAAACGGCCAACTTATTTTCTTTAACCATGTGAGGACACCAACTTTGCCCATCCGGCAAATGCCGAATGGGATTCACCTCCCCGAAGATCGATCTAAAAAGATCCGTTCAGGCTATCTCAACCCGCCTTGCCGCTATCGACCTTAAGGTTGTTGGTTACGCTGAACACGTTGGACACGCCGTTTGCGGCAATATTCATAAGATCCTTGTCGCCCTTGTTCGAAACGTAGCCTTCAAGCGTCACGTGGCCGTGGTCGACGATCAGCCGTACGGAAGGGTTGACCGGCCACAGATAACGCGACAGCCCAGCGGTCCGTGAAATGCTGCCGTACAGGTCTCGACGGATCGTGTCGTCAAACGGGCTTGGCGGCAGGACCTCGATATTGTTGATCACGCGGGTCACGCCGGGGATGTCTTCAACCGCATTTTCGGCGGTTTTCTTGTTAATAGCATTGAAAACCTTGCCGGTAAGGGTGACGGTCGAACCGCTAACCTCGTAACCGATGTAGTCGAACACCTCGTACCGGGGCATCCTAAGTATCTGTCGACGAACACTTTGCTCGATGGTCCTTCCCGATCTGTTATCGGATGAACTTTGAGCACTTGCACCAACTATCGAAAATGCAATGAATGCCAGCAGGAATGCTAAATATTTGCTGTATGATCTCATTACTAAAGTATCTCCTTCCCAAAAATCGTCATCGTCGGTGCCCTTTCACAACACAACCGATCTAACGTTAATGTGACGGGAGTTTAGCTTTCCAGGATGTCTGAAAACTTTGGTTTGCTGAAAATTGTCGGCGTTATTAGGCAAGCGTTTGTCGAAGAGCTTCGTACAACACGATCCCGACACTTGTTGCCAGGTTCAGGCTTCGAACCGCGGGATTCGGCATTGGGATAGTAAGGCAAAACGCTTGGTTTGCCGCGAGCAGATCATTCGGCAGTCCGCGTGTTTCAGGGCCGAACACGAGGCAGTCATCCGGTGCATAGGAAAAGTCGCTGTACGGCCGCGAGGCTTTTGTCGTCAGATATAGAAAACGGCTATCAGGCAGCGCGTCGTAGAGGGCGGGAAGATCGATGTGCCTGTGGAGCGTTACTTCGCTCCAATAATCCAGGCCGGCACGTTTCAGTGTCCGGTCGTCCATCCTAAAGCCAGTTGCTCCGACAACGTGAAGCGGCGTGTTGGTGGCCGCACAAAGGCGGGCGATATTGCCGGTATTTGGCGGTATCTCAGGTTCGAATAACGCTACATGCATATAAACTGCTCGATATTAGCCCTTTACGCGGAGAAAGCGAACGTTCGGTGCATCTTTTCGCTGGCATCAATCATCAATTTCACAGATCGCTGGCTCAGTTACCGGCGATCGATTCTTGTGTTACAATCACGGCTTGTTCATTTTGACCAAATTCTCAGGAGCCTCAAAATTAGTGCATTTTCGCATTCATAGATCTTTTTGCGTGTTGACGATCGTTCTGGCCCTATCGTTCCTGGCGTTCGGGCAGGAGCCGACCAAAGCGGAACCAAATAAGCCGGAGCCTACACCAACTCCGGTTTCAACACCTGTTCCTTTGTCCGCCGAGGCCGCAAGGGAGGCCGCGCGGAATCCAACAGCTGAACAGATCGTCGAAACTTCGATCTTTCTGTACGGCTTTGGCGGCGGACGCAATACGCTCAATCAGATCAGACGTACGGCGATCGAACGCGGCAAAACCAGCGTGATGGGAGCGGGCGGCAAAATGGAACAGGCCAACTACCAAAAGTGGACCACGCGCGGCGAGAATTTGGCCAAGGAGAAGATAAGGCTCGACCAGGAGTTCCCGTCGGCCCGATATTCGCTGGTTTACAACGACGACAAGACCTTCGGCATTTTTAACGAAAGCGTTTTTACACCGAACGACGAGGCCGAACGGGCGTTTAGGCACCAGATCTTTTACGGGCTTGAATCGCTGTTGAGGTACAAGGAGAACGGATCGACGCTGAGCCTTGTAGGCAAGGACAAGATCGGGGGCGTCGATCTGCACGTTGTGGATGTGACCGACAAACAGAACAGAAAGATCCGCTATTATATCAGCGCGAAAAGTTTTAGAGTGCTGATCCTGGAATATGAGGATGGTGGCGTCAAGTATCGGCGTAAGTATTACGACTACAACCCGGCACAGGGAACACTTTTTCCGTTCCGCACCGTCCTATACGCCGACGGTAAGGTCGTCGAGGAAACCGATATCGGTACCGTCACCTACGGCCAAAAGATCGAAGACAACATGTATTCGACGCCTTGATCCACCAATATGCGAGTCAGCACGAGGCTGTCCGAAATGGACGGCCTTTTTTGTATTTGTCCAGCGTTTCATTCCGATATGCAGGGGCCCGCCGCGGGATTTTTGCAACTTTCTATCTGCTAATTCGTGATCACACTGCATTTACGACCCTCCCCGAAAAAAATGGAGACCACTAAAAAATGAACTTGCACAATCGAATATTGCCAATTGCTGCGTTTGCTCTTCTGCTATTTACTTCAACAAACTCTGTGTCTGCTCAGGCCGCGGAGGCCAAACCGGCCGAAGCGGCTTACGAGGCTGTCCTGCATGTTCTGATCGCCGGCGGGCAATCGGGCGGGTCAGTTCCGTCGTCGCTTTCGGCCGTTTCAAAATCGATCCGAAGCGAGTTTGACACGTCGAACCTTCGCTTGATCAATACCTATTTCGGCCGATTGTCTAATACAGGCAGCATCGACTACAGAGGCATCTCAAACGCGTACGCCGCGGAATCGATGCCCGGTGCACCGAGCTTTCTTGATTGGCGGCTTGCTGGCGTCCGGAGCATTCAGGATCCGTCGGGGCAGCCTGCGTTTCACGTTGGGTCGTTCCGTTTTGGGGCCCGCGTGCCTATCAGAATGGCCATTTATTCAGATGAGAAAAACCCCGCACCGGTAAATTATGAATCGATCGGACTGACCGTTGACCGCGTTAGCGTCCGTGAGAATACGCCGGCGCTTATCGGGACGCTGAACCAGCCCAGAACGGACGGAACCCTGTTTTTGGTTCTGACCATCAGGAACGCGGACAAGTAGAATGCTCGAACGTTCTCGGCCAAAGGGTCGTGACGTTGGACTCTCCCCGGCGAATATTCTGCAACCTTTGCGATCGGACGGCGTGAATGAATCAAAGAGCGGCTTTTGTTCGGACTAGAAAATTGCTGTAAAAATGTATGCGTGTATGGCATTGGACAAAATCGGAGCTCAGGCACGGGAGGCGCGCAAAGCAGCCGTGGCTGAGATACCCCAATCCGATCATGCGTTGATAGAGGCGGCAAAGAACGGCGATGACGCCGCGTTCGCCCAAATTGTAGGACGTTATAAAAGCCCTATAACGAACTACTTATACAGATTTTTGAATGATTACGAAGAAGCCGTAGATCTGTCGCAGGAGACATTTGTCCGCGTATATTTCGCGCTGGACAGGTACCACACGGAATACGCTTTTTCGACATATATTTACCGGATAGCCACGAATTTGGCTATCAGCGAGCTTCGCAAGCGAAAGCGCCGGACGATCTTGTCGCTGACCGGGTTGTTCCAGTCCGAAGACGATGAGCACACCGAGTTTCAGCCGCCGGATAACCGGAACCGACCGGATGAGGACCTGGTCGAAGATGAACGAAGCAGGGTTATCGCAAAAGCCATTGTTGCTTTGCCGGTCAAATACCGGATACCGATCATCCTGCGCGATGTCGAAGGGAAATCGTACGACGAGGTGGCAAAGATACTGGACCTCGGCCTCGGTACAACGAAATCGCGGATAAGCCGGGCCCGGGGCTTGCTGAAAGAAAAGTTGAAACATTACTTATAGAGACGATGACGCACGAAACGAACAACATTGGCGACAGGGCGGAGCACCCTGGCTCAGATGAGCAAAAGATCTCGGCAATGCTGACCGGC